>NZ_JBWJVK010000013.1:0-94323 GCF_056428945.1 Flavobacterium sp. GNP010
GGACGCATGGTTTTCATCCATGTAAGAGCGGTTCGATTCCGCTACGGGCTACAATTTCAGTATACTATATTGATAAAAACTTAGGGGATAATGGTCCGTTCGTCTAGGGGTTAGGACGCCAAGATTTCGTCTTGGTAACAGGGGTTCGATTCCCTTACGGACTACAAAATTAGTAAAAGATAAAAAAATTATAAAATGGCAAATCATAAATCAGCTTTAAAAAGAATTAGAAGCAACGAAAAGAGAAGAGTATTAAACAGATACCAACACAAAACTACTCGTAACGCTATCAAAGCATTGAGAATAGCTACTGACAAAACAGATGCTACGTCAAAATTATCAAGCGTAATTTCGATGATTGATAAATTAGCAAAAAAGAATATCATTCACGATAATAAAGCTTCTAATTTAAAGTCTAAATTAACTAAGCACGTTGCTAAATTGTAATTCATACAATTATAAGATATTTAAAAGCTCTCAATTTTTGAGAGCTTTTTTTTTGGTTTGGATTGTTTGGATTTTAATTTATTTTGTCTTTTAAATAATCAAGCATAGCTTGGGTTATCGGTTTGGATAAAAAATCAATCACCATTGGGTATTGTTTTGATTTTTCTAAATCTTCAGGATCTATTGTAGACGATAGTACTACGACTTTTATATTTTTGAATTCTGCAAATTCTGGAGTGTTGAAATAATCTAAAAATTCCCATCCACCCATAACAGGCATGTTTAAATCTAAAAAAATTAATTGAGGTAGTGCTTTCGATTGGTTTTCTACTTCTTTTAAAGTCTGGAAGTATTGTAATGCTTCTTCGCCATTTTGCACTGTTATTATTTCATGAGAAAATGATGATTTGATTATTACTTTTTTACATAACATCAGTGTTATCGCGTCGTCATCGATGCATAAAATTGTATCTAACATTAGTGTTTGTTTTTAAATGTTAATGTAAAGGTAGTTCCTATATTCACTTCACTATCGATTTCTATTGTACCTCCCATAGTTTCAACTTGCGATTTTACTAAATAAAGACCAAGTCCTTTGCTGTCTGGATAATTATGGAAACGCTGATAAAGTCCAAAAATTTTAGTCCTGTTTCTTTTTAAGTCTATACCGATTCCGTTATCTTTAAAAATCATCACAACACCATTTTCTGTTTTTTCAGTGGTAATTGTTATTCTAAGCTTTCTATTCTCGGATTTGTATTTTATTGAATTAGACAAAAGATTGAGTAGAATGCTTTCTAGATAAGCTTTATTAGTATCTAGAACTAAAACCTTTTCAAAATTGAGTTTAATTATTGGTTTGTGTAATTCGATTTGTGAAGTAAGTTGACTGAAAACATTTTCAAAAATTTCTTTTATTAAAACCGTTTCTCTCTTAATTGAGGGATTGTCCTTGATAATAATAACTTTTACCAAGTCATTGATAGTGTCATTTAATAAATGGGTAGACTTAGTGAAGCCATTTAATATTTCTTTTAATTCTGGATTCTCAATTGGGATATCTTCTAGTAGGTTTAAAAGTCCAATAAGATTTGATAATGGCGCTCTGAGGTTGTGAGATGTGATATAAGAAAATTGTTTTAAGTCTTTGTTGTTTTGAGTCAATTCTCTAATGAGTTGCTCTTTTTCTTTTTCTTGCCTTTTTTCTTCGGTAATATCTCTTTGAATTGAAATCCAATGCGAAAGTTCATTATCAGAATTGTAAATGGGTATCATAGAAAAGCGTACCCAATACTCTTCTTTATTTTTGGTGTAACTCACCGTTTCTATTAAACATTCTTTTTTATTGTTTATCGAAATTAAAAGCTTGTCAAGTTCGCTCTTATCAGAATTAGGACTGTTAAATGGATTTGCTGGTTTTCCTTTAATTTCATCAAAACTAAATCCTGACATTATTGAAAAAGCAGGATTTACATATAAAATGTTTGGAATTTTTCCTGCTATTGCATTGGCTTCGGTAATGATTATAGAGTCTTTGGATTGCGTAAAAACCGTTTCTAGTAACTTAAGCCTTAGTTCTTCTTCTTTTTGTTTGGTAATGTCTTGTATTGCTCCAATCATTCTAATGGCTTTACCGTTTTCATCTTTTAATAAAAAACCACGATCTAAAACGTATTTATAAGAATCATTAGCACATTTGAAACGGTATTGATCTTGCCAATTTTCTGTTTTTTGTTCTATAAATGAGTAGAGTCTTATAGACATTTTAATACTGTCCTCGGGATGAATTTTGTCAAACCACCATTTCGAACTTTTCCCAACTTCTTCGTCAGAGTACCCAAAAACATTTTCTATTCCTCTGTTCCAAGAAAAGCTGTCTTCTTGCATCTTCCAATCCCAAATTGTATCGCTAGTGGCTTTTGCAACAATGTCGTATTTTTCATTTGACTCTTTGATATCATCGTTCGTTTTTTTTAGCTTTTTTACGATAGAGATGTTTCGAGAATCGTTTTTGGATAAAATAGTTTTGAACATTATTCCAGTCAATATAATGAACAAAATATCTTTAATAAAAGTATAGAATTGATAATTTGGATCGGTGTTGTAATGGTATAAAAATTTGTAACTAACAATGACTAAAAACACTGCAATTAGTATGTAGATGCTGATTACTTGATTAGTTTTACTTTTCATTACTCAAATATAATTAATAATTGCTTAGTTTGTAAGGAGCAGGTATAACTTATTTTTCAGTTTTTTCTAAAGGTCTATTGTTGTGGTTAATGGGTTAAGAATTTGTAAACAATTGTTTAAATATTTTTTATATCAAAATAAAGTGTACCTTTGCACCCATTAAAAATCACAGATGGAATCTATTAGAAACATTGCAATTATTGCCCACGTCGATCACGGTAAAACAACTTTGGTTGATAAAATTATGTATCACTGTCAGTTATTTCGTGATAACGAAAATACAGGTGACTTAATCCTTGATAACAACGACTTAGAGCGTGAAAGAGGTATTACCATTACTTCAAAGAATGTTTCTGTAGTTTACAAAGGAACAAAAATCAACATTATCGATACTCCTGGTCACGCTGATTTTGGTGGAGAGGTAGAGCGTGTGTTAAACATGGCCGATGGGGTTTGTCTACTTGTAGATGCCTTTGAAGGACCAATGCCACAAACACGTTTTGTATTACAAAAAGCGATTGACTTAGGATTAAAACCTTGTGTTGTAATTAACAAAGTTGATAAAGAAAACTGTACTCCAGAAGAAGTTCATGAGAAAGTTTTTGACTTAATGTTTGAATTAGGCGCCGAAGAATGGCAATTGGATTTCCCAACTGTTTATGGTTCTGCTAAAAATAACTGGATGTCGGATCATTGGGAGAACGTAACTGATAATGTAGAAGCATTGTTGGATATGGTTATTGAGAATGTACCAGCTCCTAAAGTTTCTGAAGGAACTCCACAAATGTTAATTACTTCATTAGACTTCTCTGCATTTACGGGTCGTATAGCTATTGGTCGTCTTGAAAGAGGTGTTTTGAATGAAGGAATGCCAATCTCATTAGTAAAAAGAGACGGTACTATTTCAAAATCACGTATTAAAGAATTACATACTTTTGAAGGGCTTGGTCGTAAAAAAGTACAAGAAGTTATCGCAGGAGATATTTGTGCAATTATTGGAGTTGAAGGATTTGAAATTGGAGATACTATCGCTGATTTTGAAAACCCAGAAGCTTTAAAAACAATTGATATCGACGAGCCTACTATGAGTATGTTGTTTACAATCAATGATTCTCCTTTTTTTGGAAAAGAGGGTAAATTTGTAACTTCTCGTCATATTAGAGACCGTTTGCATAAAGAATTAGAGAAAAACCTAGCGATGAAATTGGGTGAAACTGATTCAGCTGATAAGTTTATGGTTTTTGGTCGAGGAGTACTTCACTTGTCAGTTCTTATTGAAACAATGAGAAGAGAAGGGTATGAATTACAAATTGGTCAACCACAAGTTATTATCAAAGAAATTGATGGTAAAAAATGTGAGCCAATTGAAGAATTGACAATCGATTTACCAGAAACACTTTCTGGAAGAGCGGTAGAGTTTGTTACTATGCGTAAAGGTGAAATGTTGAGCATGGAAACTAAAGGAGAACGTATGATTGTAAAATTCAACATTCCATCTCGTGGAATTATTGGATTGCGTAACCAATTGTTGACTGCAACTGCTGGTGAGGCTATCATGGCGCACCGTTTTATAGGATATGAGCCTTTCAAAGGAGAAATTTCTGGACGTAATAAAGGTTCGTTGATTTCTATGGAAAAAGGAAAAGCTATTCCTTATTCTATTGATAAATTACAAGATCGTGGAAAGTTTTTTGTTGAACCAAATGCTGAAATTTACGAAGGTCAGGTAATTGGAGAAAATTCTCGTGGTGATGATATGTGTGTAAACGTAACGAAAGAGAAAAAACAATCTAACGTTCGCTCGTCTGGAAATGATGAGAAAGCAAGAATAATTCCTCCAATTATTTTCTCGCTTGAAGAAGCTTTAGAATACATTCAGAAAGATGAATATGTTGAGGTTACACCTAAATCGATTCGTTTAAGAAAAATATATTTGACAGAAACAGATAGAAAAAGATTTAAATTCTAATTTTATTTTATATTAGAAAAGCCATTCGAAAGAATGGCTTTTTTTATGACTTTATTTTTTTAATAAAAACTCTAGCGGAATATTCAATCTTTCTTTCCAAGATTTTTCAGAATGATCTTTGCCTGCAAAGTATTTTGTCATCCAGTTTTTAGAGGTAAACTCTTTCTCTTTCATTACTAGATCTACTTTTTGCTGTAGTGGTTTATACAGTGCGTCTAAAGTTTGATCTCCGTAATCAAAATAGATTTTATTGGTTTTTGGATTTGGAAGGTTTTGTTTTAAATAGCCGACAAATGAATCCGGAACAGGATTGTTTTCCGTCGAAAAAATTCCAGGCCAATGTGTCGATAAACAAGCTACACCTCCAAAAACTTTTTGATATTCACAAATGGCATAGATCGAAATTAATCCTCCCATACTGGAACCTGCTGAAAATGTATTTGTCGCATTACTTTTAGTATAGAAAGTTTTATCGATAAACGGTTTCAATTCGGTTACTAAAAACTTTAAATACAAATCAGAAATTGGATTAAAGTTTTCTGAAATTCTCCCTTTTTCTTTTAGTTTTTTGGTAACAAATTCTTTTTGTTCCGTCGTTAAGCCTTCATATGGTTTTTGGGGGAAATATTCTTCATGTCGTTTTTGACCATTATTCCAAATTCCAACTACAATGAATTGCCTCGTTCTTTTTTCAGACATTAATTTACTTGCTATCTCATCGACTTCCCAGACTTGTTTGTTCCATGTGGTTTCGGCATCATATAAAGACTGTCCGTCGTGCATGTACAAAACGGCATATTTATGTTTATCAGAATAGCCTTCTGGTAACCAAACATCGATATTTCGATGATCTATATATTGTGATTTAAAGTTTTCAATACGCTGAACGCTTCCTGAAGAAACGTTCACTTTCTGAGCATTTAAATTTTGAGAAATAATACACAATATAAAAAATAGAATTTTATTTTTCATTAATAGATTAGCAATATATTATCTCTTTAAACTAAAATGACCTTTTACCTCTCGTCCATCCTCTAATTTTACGGTGTACCAATAATCGTCTGAAGGAAGTGGTTGCCCTGTAAAAGTACCATCCCATCCTTGATCTGTTGGAATGATTTGTTTTAAAAGTTTTCCAAATCTATTGAAAATATAAATGATGGAGTTGCCATTAAAATTAGCACTTAATCCTTTAACGTTCCAGTAATCATTATAACCATCACCGTTTGGAGTAAAAAACTTGGGAACGCCAACAACAGCAATTGTTTTACTAACTGTTCCGCAACCATTTTTATCATTAATGTAAACTATATGAATATCAGCTGTAACATTGTCAAAGAAATTGGAGTCTTGAAAAGGTCCAAAAGGCGAATCAAGACTATATTCATAAATTCCTTTTCCTGTTACATTAACAGTTACCGTATTTGTATCTGATAAATCAACTACATCAATGCTGGTAATACTAGCAATATCAGAAGCTGTAACTTTTATTGTTCGAATTCTAGAACATCCTAAAACCGTCGTTACTGCCACAGTGTAGGTTCCTTCTTGATTTACATCTAGGGTGTAGTTGTTTTCATTTGGAAGAAGAACATTATCTTTAAACCACTCATAGGTGTAGTCAGTAGTTGGGGATCCGTCTTGAATTCCAGCATTTAGTGTTACAAAAAAAGTAGGAAGATTAGAACATACCAATTCGTTTTCGGATCCATCAGTATTTAAGTTTATAGGTGGTAAACTATTTACTATGAAAGGTAAAATAATTGAATCTGTACAAGCTGGGTTAGTAGGATTCTCCACAACCGCTGTAATGTTTTGGGTGTTGCTAATGAAGGGATTTGGTAACGGACTAGTTAATGAAGCTCCATTTGCATCAAAATATTTTACAATCATCCCTGTTTGATTTCCTAAAATCGTATTCTGAAAAGTACTAGTGTCAAACGCAAACTTGCCATCTTGTAACAAAGGATCTATTTCATCATCACATACGGTTGTTAAATTTACAGCTACTTGGAAAGCTTCTGGAAGATCATCAACTGTGAACGTTATCAAAGTCTCGTCAAAACATTTTAAAGTTGAATTATTAGTAACAACTGCTTTTATCGTTTGTGTGCCTGTAGTATAAGTCGATGGAAATGGACTTGATAATGAATTGTTATTTTGATCAAAATAAGTAACAGTAATATTAGTTTGTCCTTGTACTAAATCAGATTCTAAAGTAGCTGTATTAAAAGTATAGTTTCCATCTTGGTCGTCATCACATTGTCTTGGAATAGTCACAGGATAAGCAAACGGAAGTTTTTCAACAGTGAGCGATACGTATGGCCCCAGTCCATAACAAGCATTATCTGTATCACTGTCTACGCGACCCCAAATTTCTTGAGTGTTTGCATAACCAATATTTCTGTAATTAGATATATTAGTGATTGCATTTGTTTCTGCTAATGCATCGGCTTGATTGCGATAAAATGTTATTGTATAATTTCCCGCGGGTAATAAATTTTTTATATCCGTTTCTGCACTGCTAAAATCAAAAGTACTTACGCCATCTCTTTTATCATTATTTAGATTATTATTGCCGTTGATATCTAAAAAATCGTCACATTGCGTGAACTTTCTATTGAATGTACTAGGAACTTGTGTTGCTAAAACTTTTAGAGTCAATTCAGCTACACTAAAACAACCATTAGAATTAAGTACTCTTGCATATACTTTCATCATTCCGGGTGTTGTATTCGTAAAAGCTGTTGGCATACTAATTAACTCTGAAGCGTTTGCCGTTGTAGCACCTGAAAATGAGGTGTAGTAAGAAAAGGTTTCATTTGTAAAATTACTGGAAATCTCATCATTCTTTACCGTTAGATTAAATGTGGTTACCGCATCTAAATCATCGTCACATTGAATAATGGTTACATTGTTTACTGTTGGTAACGTATATACGATTAACGTAGTATCATTTGAAAGTAAACCACAACTGTTTCCTATTTTGTCTAATTTTACGCGATACTTATATCCATTCATTGTGTTTGTTACGCTGTTAATAGTCAACTTATTTGTGGTTGATCCAGCATACATCGTATTGTTTGTAATGTCAGTCCATGTTGTTCCATTGATCGAAACTTGCCACTGATAGGTATTTCCGCCATTATCAGCTAAGGTAATAACCGCATTTTGTAGTTCACAAGTTGGCGAAACTGTTGGTTGTGTAGTTATAGCTATAGGAGCAGCGGTAGTATAATTGCTATTTGGAGTTGTATATCCTGTAGCGCTAGTTACTTGACCATTTGGATTTACTGTAACTGGATTATTGCCCAATATTTTGTCATTGTTTGGGTCTAAGAATCCGGCTTCGATAACATCGCTGCATAAATCACCATCAATATCTAAATCACGATAATTTTTTATTCCATCAGAATCAAGGTCATTTCCCGTTTCTATTGCATCAAAAATTCCATCGTTATCACTATCTAAATCTAAATAATCAGGAATACCATCGCTATCAGTATCCACTGGTGTTAGCCCTGGATCGTACGCGTTGTCGATACCGTTTTTATTTGTATCGCTATTTGTTGTAGCTACTGCAGTGTTTGGTTGCGCTTCAATATTATCAGCAATTCCGTCATTATCGCTATCGCTGTCTAACTGATCTGCAATCCCATCATTGTCGCTGTCTTTAGGAACGCACACTGCATTGATAGCTAATGTTGATTTATTAGCGTTAGCATCTGATAAGTTTTTGTGTGTAAAAGTTATAGAGTTCGATAAATTGGTTAGAAACTGAAATGTTGCTGTTCCTGCAGCCAATGGAGTGATACTATTTAATCTAAATCTGATTTCAAATGACGAAAATTGCTTTACTCCACTTTCATAAATTCCGTCATAATTAGTGTCAATCAATAATTGGTCACTTGGATTTAATAACGTGATGGTTTTATTAATATCTGAATTCACTAAGTACTCAGCATCTGCATTCAATAAATCAGTTACATTAGCTGTATTTACATATTTCATTTCCAAACTGATTGGATTGGAGAAAGTCATTTTATAACTAACAAAGTTTCCTTTTCCTGCTGGTACATAAGAAATAAAACTTCCGTCAGTACTTCCAATAAATGGCGTTGAAGTAGCAGTTGTTGAAGTGGTAATTGTTCCAGAAAATGAATTGGAGTAAAGACCAACTGCTACCGTTCCACTAGAAGAATTGGAGATGTCTATAACTTGATTCCCATAAGATTCTGTACAATTTGTAATACCGTCTTTGTCATTATCTTGATCTATATTGTCATTTACGGTATCAAGATCTGTATCCGTTTCACAGGTACTAACAGGAATTAAATCAGACAATACAGGTGGAGAATTACATCCTGAAATACTGCCTCGTACCTGATAGTAACCTGGTTGCGTTGGGGAATAAGAATTGCTGTTTGTATTAGGTATGGCAACGTTATTGAAATACCATTCAAAACTATCATATGATGAAAGTGAACTTACTTTTAGAATAACATTGGGGATGCAATTTGAATTGGAAACTGCAATATTATTACTTACAATTTCTGGTTTTGTATCAAATCCTGAGTAGTAGCCTCCATAAGTAGCTGCTCCATTTGTTCCAAAGTACGATACATAAACCTGTCTAGTAGATTTTATAGTAATATTTCCAGATAAACCATTTACTGTGTAGCGCACAAAATTAGGATTTCCTACTATGGCTACAGCGGGGCCTACAATAGGATTATTATTAAGAGTTACAGTTGCGCCAGTCTCCGTTACTATATTTAATCCACCATCATAAAATGTATTCCCAATTTTTTCAATAGATGGAATATTATCAACAATATTTGGTGTTGAACAATTTATTGGTGGTACAAAAAATAAATTTTGATTGGCAGGCGGATTATTAATTGTGTTTCTTCCTCCAATACTTTGGTAGGCAAATACGCTTTCAGAAGTAGTTACGTATAAGTTTTCATTAGTAAATTTGCTTCCGTCAATATCAGCATATTCACCTTTATTTAGTGTTCTAAAAAGAGTAACGCCGTCTAAAAATATTTTGGTATTGTCTTCATTTGCGATCAATAATACACGTTCTATTTCATCTGTGCCAAGACCTTTGACAAAAATATATTCTTTCCCAGTTTTTTCTGCGGAGACGATTTGGTCAAAACCAATATCTCTCCCTGTTGGTTGCCCATTATTTAGCATTGTGCTATTACTCCCGCCAAACGAACCTGAATTCACAACAACCGGTTTGTCTGTTATTACTAGAGCACCAATCATTTTTGAACTGTTTGAAGGTGTTGTGTTTGGGGAGTTATCCATTGCCAACACGTAACTTTCATTTTTATTTAGAGTAACTACAATATCGCCAGAAATAACAGTTCCATTAGACAATACTGTTCCATTAGGAATATTAGAGATAGTTACTTTGGTTCCGTTTTCAGTGGATAAAATGGAGGCGAAATTGAGTAAGCTGCTGTCTAAAAGTGGGTTTAACATCGCGCCCAACCTAAATATTTTGCCTAATGCACTATTACCTTTAGACACTAATCCTCCCGCATGTGCAAAGGAATTATTACCCTGATTAAATCCACCATTAACTCTCACGCTAACGTATATTAAATCCTCAGCTTCTACGATATATCCCCTGTTACTTAATATGCCAATATTCGTTTTTGGAGTTACCAGTTGTGTATCTTGGCCCTGACCAATGGTATAAATGTAGGGTGTTGTCTTATTGACCACTCCGGTTATAGTACCGCCTCCAATTGCCATAATTTTAAAATTGACATTGGTAGTACTTGGAGTAGAAATATATAAGTACTGGTCGCCAGCTATATTTGTGGCACAAGCTACTGGTGGTATGTAATGTGTTTTACTGAATTGTGCGAAACAGCCAATTGATAAAAAAGTAAATAAAATGAGTATTGTTTTTTTCATGGGCTAAAAATAGGAAAATTAGTTTTATCTTTTTAAAGAAAAATGACCTTTTATAATTTTTCCATCTTCAAAAGTTAATTTAAACCAATAATCATCAGCAGGTAATGAAATTCCATCAAAGGTTCCATTCCATCCTAAATCTGAGGTGTTTAATTGCTTAAGTAATTTACCATAACGATTGAAAATAAATAAGTTTGTTTGGGCAAAATTATCCATATTTTTTATCTTCCAAAGATCATTATATCCATCACCATTTGGGGTAAAAAACCTTGGATAATCTAAAACATACGTTGTATATGGTACTGATAAACCACATCCATTTTTATCACGGGCGTAGATTGTATATTCACCGGCAACAATGTTACTAAAGGTAGGAGATTCTTGAAAAAAAATACCATCTATAGAAAATTCATAATTTCCAATTCCAGTATATGTAATGACTATTGAATTTTTTTCTCCAGAAAAATCAGTTACTATTGTTCCTGTAATACTTGCAATTTCTGAAACTATAGCCGTATATTTTTTTGTTTTTGAACAACCATTAGCATTGGTGACGGTAACAAAATATTCACCAGGAGTGGTAATAGTGATAGTATTGGTATTTGAACCTGTGTTCCATAAATAACTTGTAAAACCAGAGTCTACATTTATATTTATCGAATTGCCTTCACATAAACCTACAGTTTCATCTTGAAAATTGGGAGGATCAAACGAATTCACAACGAGTTCTATGGGTGTTATTGCATAACAATCTGGACCATTTATTATGCGAGCATAAATCGTTTGTTGGTTTCGAATCGTATTTTTAAAAATATTGGGAACTTGATTTTGTTGTATAATAGCATCCTCTTGATTTAAAAAATATGCTACGATGAGACCTGAAGGTAATCCTGTAAGAACTTGAGGAGTTGCTTGAGCCTCTAGATCAAATTGTGAAAATCCATCTAACATGCCATCAGTATCGCAGGTAGTGATTGGATTTTGAGGTGCAATAGCAGTACTTGCGATGAGGAGTTTGACTTCGGCATAATTTACGCAATCGAAAGCATTACTCACTCGTGCAAAAACGGACTGATTGACCACCTTATTGCTGTATGCTGTAGGATTTACAATTGGGTTAATTTTTGCCACAGCATCTGCTAATGTTTCGTAGTATACGACTGCGCTTAGATTGGCTGCATTATTTTTTACAACGGCATCTACTTTCGTTAAATTAAAAATTGATATACCGTCAGTATCAACATCGCATTGTGATAGTGATGTATCTTTTAAGAGTATTGCTGCTGCAAACTCGATTTTTATTTCTGCTGTTGTGATACAGCTTGGGGTCAATTGGACTTCTACTTTGTAAGTACCAGGACTTGTTGCCGTAAAACTGGAAGAATTATTTATAAATGCAACATTATCTTTGTACCATCTGTAGGTATAACCAAGGCTAGCTGGAAGTTTAGCATCGATGGTATATCCTTCGCCTGAACAAATGGGATTATTATTAGCTAATAATCGGTCTGGTCCTAAATCAATTTTTGGTAAAAAACTGCCTGCTTTGAGGAAAACCGCAGAATCATAAAATCGGTTTCTTTCATCAGCGATTACTAATTTTATATGGTATGTTTTTCCTGGCTCCACTTTTGTTTGTGCAGTCAAGATTTTAGTCTGCCCAGCATAATTTGCGGGACTAGTCGCTGTATTGTAGCCGCCCCAATATATTTCGTTTTCAGGTCCGCAACTCTTTATTGGTTCTGTCGAATTCGGAACCGGATTAATTGTTGGATGTATGTTTTTTGAAGAAACGGGTGTGGCTGTACCCGGAAGCACTGCTAAATTAACATAAGTACTAGTGTTTACTTCTTTGATTAAAAAAGCGAACCCGTCAGAGTAATTACAAGGAAAATCATCTTGATATTCATTAGATGCAAATAGGTAGTCAAAACTGATGAAGTCTGTTAAAGCCTTAAAATCAAATTCTACTAAGGTAGCATTTATGGTGTTTGAAGTGCCTAATGCTTGTTCTAAATCAGCATCACCTAACCAAGCAGAACTTCCACCTCCAAGATTCCTTACAAAAGGTCCTTGGGAATTCTGACTACTCCAAGTGCTCAAAACAATTCCTTCAGTAAAAGGAAAACTCCCCCCTTGATTATTAAAATATCCGTAGCTGTTTTGACTACCTGAGAAAGGATCTCCTTTTACTGTAAAATTTGAAACAGTAACGCAAGAACTGTTTACTAAAACATTTTCAACAAGTTGTTGCGCTGTATAGGAGTCATTAACCACAATAGATTGAGCTGTTGCGTCAAATAATGTGCAGTTGATTAAAATAGATAATAATATGAATTTTACACATTTCATCATGTGTAAAGATACTACAAATCTCTATTTTTTAATAATCGATACGAAAGGAAAATAAAAGTTACTGTCCAAAATAAAACGATACAAATAGACAGTAAAGTAACATTGTATTCTTTGATGTTGTCCAGACCAATTTGGGTTCCTAGGTTTTTTACAACGGATAATCGTGTAAACGGTTCTACTATTAAATTCGACATGGATTGCATTGGTAAAAACTGTGTAATTGTTGCAGCAGTTTCACTATTTGGGAATACTTTAAAAGTTAAAACTCCATTAATAATTCCTTCGATAATATTCCAGACCAAAAGAAATCCCAGCGCAAATGCCGAGCGCTTTACCAAAATACCTAAAAACAAACAAAAAGAGAAAAAGCCAACTAGTTTTACAAAGTATGCCAGAAGATACTCTAAACCAGAAAAAACGATGCTAAACTCGGTATACGAGGAGTAACTAAGTCCTAAAATAAGTGACATCAAAAAAACAAAAGCAGTAGATACTGAAGCAAACAAAAGGACAGTTAAGAATTTAGATTGTATAAATTCTTTTTTACTCATTCCGTCAATTAAGTTTTGTTTCAGTGTGCCATAACTATACTCATTTGCCATCATAGACACAATTACGATGGCTAAAAAAAGTTTCAAAATGGCTGCTATATACGTATTAAAGTGCCAGATGAAAGGAAAATTAAAAATTCCCATTTCGGCTAAGTGAAATTTAAAAATCCCGAGATCAAATTTTATAGATGCTATTAATGCTATAAAAGTTAGGAGAATAAAGTACGCTAATGTTAAAACTCGACTGGCTTTGTTTTTCCAAATTTTTTGTAATTCTATGGAGAGTAATCTTTTCATGTTTTAGTTTTTGAAATTTGAATTGGAATTAGTCAGTTCTAAAAATTGTTCTTCTAAGCTGTTTTTGCGCTTAACCAAATGATTTAGAATAATGTTTTTTTCAAAAAGAAAGCGATTTAATTCTTTAGCTTCCAAGTCATTTTTTAAATACACTAGAATCTTTCCATCTTCATTAATTACATTCTTTACTGCCGAATGGGTTTTTACAGCTACCATTAAACTCTCAGCATCATCTGCTTGTAATTCAAAAAAGCCTTCATTAGCTGACATGCCATCGACTAAACCAGTATATAAAATTTCTCCTTTTCTTAAAACTACCACATGGGTACATACTTTTTCGACTTCGTCTAATAAATGCGAAGCCAATAAAATAGTAGTTCCCTGGGATGCAATTCGTTTAATAATATCTCTAATTTGATGAATTCCTTGAGGGTCTAAACCGTTTGTGGGTTCGTCAAGAATCAAAATCTCTGGATCATTAAGTAATGCAGAGGCTATTGCCAAGCGCTGTTTCATTCCTAAGGAAAAAGTACTGAATCTACTATTTTGTCGCTCAACCAGACCAACTAACTCTAGTTTTTCAATAACTTTTGAAGATTGAATTCCTTTGATTTTACAGACTAATTCTAAATTTTCTGTAGCCGTCATGTACGGATAAAAGTTAGGTCGTTCAATAATGGCACCTACTTTTTTTAGCGCTTCATGGGTTTCGATAGTTCCATTAAACCAATTGTATTCACCAGAGGTTTTGTTAACTACATTTAAAACGATTCCTAATGTTGTTGATTTACCGCTGCCGTTTGGCCCCAGAATTCCGTAAACATTGCCTTTGTGTATGTCGAAAGAAACGTTTTTTAGAGCTTGAATAGAGCCATAACGTTTGTGGAGATTTTTGATAGAAAGTATTGTTTCCAATGGGTTCATCTTTTTGGTTTAACATAGGACGAACAAGTTTGGAAATTGTTACGGGGAAAGCTATAATTAGTTTATTTCAGCAATTAATTTGCACAGCAACTCTAATTTGTTTGCAGTTATAGGTTTCTTAATATAATCTTTAATGACATCGTATTTTTTTGCCATTTCAATATCTGCAGGGTCTATGGAAGAAGTCATAATAAAAATAGAGATTTCTTTTTTTAGGGCTAATAAAATAAATTCATCCAAAAATTGCCATCCATCCATTACGGGCATATTTAAGTCGAGTAAAATAGCATCTGGAAGAATTGAAGTATTAGTACTATTTTCTTTTAATGTATCAATAGCCAATTGGGCATTATAAAACGAGTGGATTTCTTCGCAAAACTTACTTTTAGAGATAAGAATACTCATTAATTTCACGGTCAATTTATCATCGTCAATGATGTATGTTAATTTATTTTTCATTTAAATAAATTTTAAAATTAGAACCTTGACCCTCTTCGCTCTCCATTGCTATTTTACCATCCATAGCTTCGAGTTGGTTTTTTGTAATGAATAATCCAATTCCTTTAGCATCTGCATTACCATGAAAGGTTTTGTACATTCCAAAAAGTTTGTGTCCATTTTTTTTCAAATCCAATCCTAAGCCATTGTCTCGAAAGTTAATCACAGAGTAGCCGTCTATTTTTTCATAATAAATATCTAAAGTCGCATTGCGTTTTGGGGATTTATATTTAATAGCATTTGTAAATAAGTTAAGAAAAATACTATCTAAGTAAGCAGGAATTGCTTTAACTACAACATCCTCCGGAATAGTATTTGTAATTGTTATTTTACTCTCTTTTATGGCTAAACTCAATGCCATTCTTGTTTTTTCAATTTCACTTTTTAAGTGAATCTTAGTTTTTTCAACATTTGTTTTTTGTTGAATGGTAATAATTTCATTCAAATATTCTATCGATTCTGATAATTTTTCTGTTCCTTCTCTAAACAATTCAAAGTAAGAAAGCTTTTCGTCAATATCATCAGTATTTTCAATAACATCTACCACCATTGATAAATTGCTGGCGTGGGAGCGTATATTATGCGAAACAATATGCGTAAAATTATATAATTTATTATTTTGATTGCTCGTTACCTCTAGCAATCGTTTCATCTCAAGCTCCTTTTCAATTCGCCTTGTCACGTTGCGACCGACACCTATAAAATTAATGAAATTATTGTTACTGTCAAAGACGGTAGTAATGTTGAGTTCAAACCAATATTTCTCTTTGTCTTTATTGTAATTTAGTATTGTGATTTTGATGCTCTCTTTATTTTTGATGGCCTCTCTCATTAATTTTGAAGCTGATAAATCAGTTTGAGGACCTTTAGACAAATAACCAGGTTTTTGACCTATTATTTCTTCCATATTCAAACCAGTTAAATCTAAGTAGGCTTGATTTGCCCATACTGCTTCCCCTTTTTCATTTGCTATTACAATGGTATCTGTTGTCTCTGAAGCAGCAAGTGAAAGTAAATTTAATTTATTTTCCGCATTTTTTCTTTCGCTAATATCTCGGATAAAGCATACAACATAGGTTTTTTGATCAACTTGAAATTTTTTTCCAGATGCTATTTCAACTGGTTTTATCGTATTAGATTTTGTTTTGATAACAGTTTCATTGATGGTATATTCATTTCGATCTAAATTATATTTTAGAAAATAACGGATGTCTCTTTTAAATTCATTTGGAAATAATTTAGAATTGTGCAAGCCTTTTAATTCTGCATTACTATAACCAGTAAGTTCTGTCGATCTGAGATTACAGTCACTGATTTTTCCATTTGATGTGTCAATGATAAAAATGGCATCATTAGCACTAGAAAAAATAGAAGAGAATTTCTCTACATTATATTGCAATTCATTTATTAAATTCTGCTCATTTGTTATATCCTGAAATGTACCTAATAAATTCGATGGCTTTCCGTCAATAAATTCTACCTGGCAAATACATTCGATATACTTGATATTATTTTTAGCGGTAATAATTTGAAATTTTCTCTCAAAAGAAATCCCTTCACTTACTGCTTTATCCATCAATAATCTAATCCGATCTCGATTTTCCCCGGCAGTATAAAAGTTTACTGCCGTGTCAAGCTCTGGCTCGTAATCAAGGGGTACTTCATGAATACATTTAGTGACAGCATCCCAAAAAATAGTATTGGTATGCAAGTTAAATTTCCATATTCCGATTTTAGCTGACTGTGCAGCCTTGATATAATGGTCAAGTTTTTCTTTCATTAGTAGGATTCGGAGGGTTTAACTGTCTTTCAGACAGGCAATATAAAGTTTACAATTTTGGTTTTACAATTTTAATATATAAAGCATTAGCCTATAATTCTATTTTTATTATTCGTTAATAGTATCGTTTTTAGGTACTAATGAGCTTTGATATTTCACAGTAAATAAAAAATTGAATATAATCCTTTGATTAATTAATTTGCTTTTTATAGTTAACCCATATTGTTTTCATTTCAATAAGAAAATCTGGTAGCGTATGCAGGTTATTTTAAACTTCAAATGGTAAGGTAGTTAAAACATATGGAATGAGTGTATTACATCGGCTTATTTTATTGTAATTTTGTTTTAAATCCTTATTTCAATGAGTAGTGAGCCCGTAATGCTTTTTAAAAAACCATCGTATCCAGTAAATAAATCACTTTTAGAATATTTGGAGCGTTTTGATCGTTTGTCAAAAGTTGCTATTGTCTATGATGATTTATTGCGTTTTTCTGGATCGGTAACCGTTTATGATAAAAACGATGAAGATACGTTATGGATTCGTGTGTATTATACTGAATTTGAGCGACAAGAAATTGATTTAACTTTAAAAAAAATCTATTCATTGCTGCATTCTGATGGTAATTTGGGAATCATTAAATTCTTAAATGTAGATTCTATAGATTATTGCACTTTTGGTAACTCAAAACCTTTTCGAATAAAAATCAGAAATATATTAAATGACAATTACACGCACTTCTACGTAAAGAAAGCCGATGCTTCTCGAATTTATGGACTCGAATTAGAGCATATTTTATCTCCAGATAAAATTAATTTTCTGGTGTATAACGACACTTTAATAGAAGAACACATTATGGGAATTCCCGGTGATGTTTTTATTAAAAAATTATTGTCAGAGTGCACCGAAACTGAGAAATCTCAAATTGCTAAAGAGTTCGTAAAATTCAATGAGCGTTCCATGATACGATTGCTTGGCGATATGCGCTCCTACAATTACGTGATAGTTCCCACTCATGATTTTGATCATGTTGTGTATAAAATTCGCGCTATAGATTTTGATCAGCAGTGTTACGAAGGAAATTTTAAAGTGTACCGACCTCAATTTTTTAAGGAAAATTATCCAATGGTAAAATTGGTAAAGGATAAACTTCAAAACAGTTCTATCGAGCAATACAAGGATGAAGAAAGAGCGGTTCTTGCCAAGAGAATTCATTCTGCTGAAAACCGCATAAAACGACTGTTGCAAATTATGGGAGATGACGTAATCGCTCCCGAAGAACATTTGAAACAATTGCAATTAGAATTGTATCGCTACACGAATGATATGAATTTTAAAAAAGCCAAATCTATGGGGAATATCATGAGTGCAGCTTTTGGATTTATTACAAGAAATTTCAAGAATGCAACTGTTTTTAAGATTTGATATTAGTTTTCTTAAATCTATTTATTACTACTAATTTTACTATGAGAAATTATATTTTCACTCTATTTGCATTGATTGTTTTGTCCTGTCAGCACGATTCAGGAACTGTATCACCCGTTTATTCATTACCCAAAAAACTAAAAGAAGTTTCAGGAATTATATATTTAGATTCAAGTAATTTACTCTGGGTGCTGGAGGATAGCGGTAACGAGAATGAAATTTACGGACTCAATTTTGAAAACGGTGCAATTGAAAAAACACTAACGATTTCAAACACAACCAATATCGATTGGGAAGACATTACTAAAGACAAAGACGGCAATCTCTATGTTGGAGATTTTGGTAACAATGATAATGAACGAAAGGATTTATGTATTTACAAAATTGATAAAAAGTCTTTAACTACAAAAAGCGCCATTCCAGCCTACAAAGTTTCCTTTGCATATCCTGAGCAAAAAGATTTTCCTCCTAAAAAAACAGAAATGTTTTATGATGTAGAAGGATTTTTCGAATTCAAAAATAATTTCTATCTCTTTACAAAAAATCGAAGTAAAGGTTTTGACGGAACCGCTTTTTTATATAAAATCCCCAATACACCTGGTTTTCATCAAGCGGTTTTGATGGGAGAATTTAAAACCTGTGACAACTACAATCATTGTGCAATCACGGCTGCAACTATAGCTCCAGATGACTCTAAAGTTGCTATTTTAACCCATGATAGGATTTTCTTATTCGAAAATTTCGAAGGGGATAATTTTTTGAATGGAACAAAAACTACTTTCGAATTAAATCATTTTTCCCAAAAAGAAGCAGCATCATTTATTGATAATGACCGACTTTTTATTGCCGATGAAAAAACCAAAAGCGTAGGAGGGAACGTTTATGAAGTTAGTATCAAAAAATTAAAATCCAAATCCTAGTCCAAAAGCGATTCGGGCTTCCTCATTAGAATTTTTAAAATAAGTGATTCTGGCTGTGATTACATTTAATCCATTGAGCCATAAACCGCCTCCAAAAGATTGATGCCATTTCTCTGAATTTTCACCTTTTTGCCACACGCGTCCATAATCTACACCACCCAGAATTCCGTACGTCATAGGCAAAACGCTTCTTCTTATTTTTCCTATATTCCAGCGAATATCGCTGCTTTGATAGAATGATTGATTGCCTAAAAAACGTTCGTTTCTAAACCCTCTTAAATCATAATCACCACCCAAAGTAGCTCCTTGATAAAATTCGAAATTAGTATTCAACAGCATTTTTGCTTTCAAAATTGTTGCTAATACTACTTTTCCATTGGCATCAATTTTATGGTTAAAATTCAGTTTACTCTCTAATGAAGGAAAATTTCGTTTGGTATCATTCACATTCATTTTCCAGGTTCCTGCAATAGAAAATCCCATTCCCATCGATGGAAATGAAGGCATATCATAATTTTCAAAACTGTATTTGAATGTTGCTCCAGCAAATCGTTGGTTATCAAAAACATTGGGATTTACAATTCCTGGAATGTTTACGAATCGGTTATTGGTTTCCTCTACACTGATTTGTTCAAATGAAGTTTGAAAATAAATTGTACTACCATATTTCCCTACTTTTTTGATTGACGGTAAAACTTTGAGCATTCCAATACGAACGCGATTGTAATCCATTCCGAAAATTTCGTCATTATTTGCGCTTTCGTTACCAGTTCCAAAATAATTAATGGTAAAATTAGGACTGTTAAACTGGCTCTCTAAGTCTAAATCCCATTTACCTATTGATTTTGGGAAATGTGCATTGTAAACCAGTTCATATCCATCTGTTGCAAAAAAGTAATTTGCTTTCAAAATGTGTTTCTGTGTGTAGGGATTTTGATTGAATTTATTGATCGTATAGCTGGTAATAAAACCTATTTTGACTCCGTCATCTGGATTAAAACCAATATTGGGTAATCCTGAAAAAGCATTATATTTTGGTTTTTTATAATCATATAAACTAGCTTTATAATCATCAGATAAAAGGACTCTTGTTTTTGAGTCTAAAGTGAAGGTATTCGTTTTGGATTTAAAATCATGAATTTTTACCTTTTTACCATTCTCAACAGTATAAGAATCTTCGTTTTGACCGCCAATTAACCGTATGTTTATACCTGTTTTTGCGATTCCTTTTACTTCAAAAATATCATCTTCATCCAAGCCGTAGATCCAAATATTTTTTGTTTTATCGGCAAAGAATTCTTTCTGGTACAGTAATTCGTCTCCTTCATTTTTAGCACGGTATACGTCGACTTCTATTTTATTTTTGGTAGCTTGTCGAATTATAAATTTATCTTTTTTATCGGTACCAACAATTAAAACTGTTTTTTGTAAAACCGTATAATAAGCTGATGCGTAGCTTTGTAAAGCTGTTTTTCTAATAATTAATTTTTGTTTAATGCTAGTAAGTGTTGCATCTTGAACTTCCTTTGGTAGATTGTCAAAGGCATTGTAAATAGCTGTATCGGTTAGATTTTCCTGAATGAATTTAGCTTGTTTGATCCACTCCTTATCGTCGGCCGTTTTAAGCAAAGCGAGGTCCAAAGGATAAGGCTCACGATTAAACCATTTTACATTTTTAATTTTATTTTCAAAACTTTGCATGTGGCGCAACAAAGGCATATTCATCAATATGGTAAGCAATGCTCCATCATATTTTGTAAAAGCCTGATCTCGATCCCTTGGTATTGGTTTGTAAACTATTTTTTTTTCTACTTTATATTCGCCCCAGCGCCATTGATCTTCGTTTCTGTTCCAATCTCCTATGAGCATATCAAATAATCGTGCTTTGATATATTCGGCTTCGTCTACACTATATTTTTCATCTTTATGCAGGTTCTTTAAAACATCTTGTGTACTGATAATAGCACTAGGATTCCCATAGCTTTTCGCATTAATTTGGCTATCAGTAGGACTTTCTTCAACCAAATACAATTCATCTCCAAAACTTGTATTGAAATTTTTTAAGACTTTGTGTTTAGGAATATAATACAATACTGGATTGGGATGCGAAACTCCAATTTTTTCGGCTAAATTCCCAACTGCAAATGTTGTGTAAGGATGCGAAGTTGTGTAAAAATCAAGCAAAAAATTCTCGGCATAGGTGTCTTCAAATTCATTTTCGATGAATTGGTTTTTAAATGCTTCTGCTTGAAGGAAACGAGAAGCGCTTTTTTTCAAGGCTCGCATTACATATTCTTTCCCGTTTTTGTCCACAATTTGTAATGATCTGGACTGATGACCACCTCCAGCTCGTTTTGGTTGTAATCCCCCAAAAAGAGTATCAAGAGTTGTTGTTGTTGTTGCTGTTATGGGTAAACTGTAATAATTCCTGTAATGTTTTCCAAAAAGGAATCTATAAAAGGCTTTTTGATCCGTTTGTTTTGCGGTATAGACAGTTGCAGTAGTGGTTTTAGCAAATGAAGTAGGGAAGCTTCTAGTACTGAAATCATCTTTTTTTGCAAGTATAAACTGTTCGAAAATCAGTTTTTCTTTATTGTTTTCTTTTCCATAAAAAGTAACTTTTGCCGCTCCGTTTTCATAAACACTTAATTGAGCATAACCATTTCCCCCATAAGAAAAATCATTAGGGTTCACCGCTTTTGCAGCTTCTGATTTTGAGCCGGCCCCACTTATAATTTGTCTGAGGTTGTCTTTTTCAATGTATTGTAAATTATGGTCATGACCAGAAACTACAATGACATTTTCTTGACTTTGTAACAATGTTTTTAGTCGTTTAATAAAAATTGTATACTGTTTATTTTGAATGTCTTGCGGGCTAATCCCCGATGTTTTACGAACGAAGTTAAGAATAGAGCCTAACACAGGTAACGGAATTTTTTGTTCTAATGGGAATAGTTGTTTTTCTAGTGAAAACTGTCCACCATGTGTCCCGTTACTCATTAATGGGTGATGCAACGCCAGAAGTATTGTTTTTTCTTGGTTTTTATTCAGGATTTCTTCTAATTCATTAAAAAAAGCATCTCTAGATTTTATTGTACAATCATCATTTATAGTAGGACTGTTGTCCCAGTCTTCTAAAAACCATTGACTGTCAATAGTTATTAAAACTAGATTTTTATTGATTTCTAGGTTGTCGATACCACAGCCTTTTCTGGGCAAAAATGAATTTTTATCATTCAAATAATCGGTGATAAATTTTGCTTGGCGTTCTAAACCTTTTATTCCGCTGTACCAATCGTGGTTTCCTGGTATAAATATGGTTTGGCCCTTAAAAGTTTTAGACAATTTGAGTTGATTTGTAAGTTTACTTTCGGCAATTAATCGCTCATTTGCTTTAGTAGTGGTAGGTAATCCTTTTGGATAAATATTATCACCAAGAAATAAAAGTGTTGCGTTATTATCTGCTTTTTTTAAACGATCCTCAAGTAAACTAATTGTTTGTTGCGCTTTTTCTTCATTGGCATTTCCTGCATCACCAATTAAATAAAAAGTATGCGAAATTTTAGAACTATCTATTCCTTTTTGTTCTGCTGTATTCTTGGTTTTTTTACCAAATTGTTCGTGATGTGTAGCACAAGATTGGAAAATAAATACAGCTATAAGTACCTTAAAAATTACTTTATTCGAAGTAATAAAACAATTATCCGAAAACAATTTCATATTTCAGTTATGTAAAAATTTTTGTATGAACCTTATCGAACAATCCGAAAATTTGGTTAGTAAATTACTCAAAGATAAACTTTCTCGTTCATATACCTACCATAATTTTAAGCGCACTCGTAATGTAGTCAAGGCTGTTATAACATTTGCGGATAGTGAGGATATTACTGCGTTTGACAAAGAAATTGTAGTAGTTCATCTTAGTGTGATGATACAGGATATACAAGAAATTGTAGAAATAATGTTGCTACTAGTAGTGCGACAAGTTCTGATTTTTTATCAGAAATGAGAAAATCTGTAGATTATATTGAGAAAGTGACTGGACTAATTAAAAGTACTGAAACGCAATGTGTTTCTCAAAGTCTTTCTGAAAAATAATTAAAGACGCAGATTGTTCTTCATATTGTAATCGATTAGTAGGTTTCAGTTGTGAAAGATTACGAAATGAGAAAATCGTGTGATATTAAATAAATGTAGAAGCGAGTTTTTAAAAGTTCAATTTAGGCAGAATGTATTCTTTTATTATGAAATCCTATTAGGGTTTCATTAATTTCTTTCAATTCAGGCGTGAGAAATGTTTTTCTACCTTTTTCATCATTCGTTAATTCGAGTTCACAAACGGTGCATTTAAATTCTTTGAAATGATTAGTAACATTTCTTGTTGTAATTATTTTGTGACCAAATAGGGTGCACAGTACTTTTTTGCTTAAAAATTTTTCTTTAAATTCGATTAATTTCATACTAATTAGATGTTAATATTTTGATTTTAAGAGCAGTATAAACATAATCAATTGTAATCAAGTTTTCGAATTTAATCGTTAAAAAACACTATTTCTGAATAAAAACCATATATTTCTTATATAATTAGATTTATTTCTTATATAATTTTTGTTTAATTGTGATATTAAATTAAAAAAAATCCTCAATTGCTTAAGCAATTGAGGACTATATAGTTGCCATTGAGGTTGAGTCTAGCTTTTTTCTTCTTTGTTAAAATAAACCAGATAATAGTACATTTGTTTTTCTTCATCCCAACCCTTTTCTACATACTTTTCAGCACTCTCAGGGTTGATAAAATCCATTTTAATTTGAATGTGCGTATCTAAATTAATGACGTTTTTGATTGATTTACGTGCGTCAGAAACTGCTGCATTTGCAATAGGAAATGAGGTAACATCTTCTATACTGTATTTCTCTCCTTTGTCTACTTTATAATTTTTAAATTCAGGAATTAAATCTGGATTATCTAAGACTTCATTTAAAAAGTTTGTTTCCTCGAACTGATCGTTTTTTGCAAAATAGTTTACAGAGCGATTCATGAACATCACTTCTTCTTTTTTATCCTCAGCTGGAAAAACGACGTCTTTAGCAAAGTTTTGGCAGAATTTTAAATATTTTTTAGTGATAAAATTCTCATCTTCAAAGGCATCTACTGATAAAAAATGCTCTAACCAATATCTGGCATCATAGCGGTTACTATCAACGGTTAGTATTTTATATCCTTCCTCTTTTTTGTAGTTAAAGATCAAGCACCCTTTGTCTAGTTTATTTAAACTCACACCATGCTGTAAGATCATCTCTAAATGGGAACTTTTTTCTTCAAACTGTAAAAAGTCGGCTTGAATTTCACTTTTAAAAATTCCAATAGCGTCAACCACATTATTATCAATACTAACGTTGCTTAAATACGTCACGTATACCTCACCATTCTTGATATGAGGATGATTGGACTGCTCAAAGAGGTGTGTTGTGATTTTTTTAGAAATTTCATGAGCACTACTAGGATTGTCAAAAATTTCTGTAGCAAACTTGTACATATCATTGTAATCCAAATCAACTTCATGAGCAAATTGAAAATAATTTTCTTCTTTTTCTCTAAAGGATTTAAAGAAAAATTCCTTCATCAAAGGCACAATTTCATCATTGAGCGTAAAGGGTTGTTCTGATAAAAAAATGGCTTCGTTTCTACTTTTATTCCCCACTCTGTGAATGGACAAATTTTCGATGTGCGTATTGTATAAGTTGATCATTTTTTTTAGGTGCTAAGTACAAAAGGTACTGAGTTACTGAGGTTTTTAATTTCTTTCTTTTATTTTCACGATGAATGAAACTAGCATTCGCTCAATTTCTCGGCTATCTTCATATAACGTATTGAATTCTTCTTCGTTTAAATAGTCTATGTTTTTCGCAATTTCTAATTGTGTTTGCATTTCAAATAATGATCCAATTGAAATATTTAAGAAACGTAAATATTCTTTGTTGCTATCTCTTCCAAACCCTTCAGCAATATTACTTGGAATTGAAACAGAGCTCCGTCTTATTTGGGATGTTAATGCAAATATTTCTTCTTTTGGAAAGTTCTTGGTTGACTTATAAATTTTTGTTGTTAATGACATTGATTTTTGCCAAATCATTAGTTTTCTAAAATTGCTCATGGGGTTTGGAAATATTAAATTTGTATAACGTAAAAACTTCGTACCTCAGAACCTTACATTCTTAGAGCCTTTTTTTAATTAATTCCAATTTTCTTCAAAACCGTAGTCTTCAAAACTATCGTCTCCCTCAAACATATCTAAATCATCTTCATCTAATCCGTCTTCAAATTCAGCATTGTAGTCATCGGCATTGTCAGATTCAAAGTTTTTTTCCATTGCTTCATCCGGCATTTCGCCATGAGAAAAAATAGTTTCAGGATATAAATTTCCAACAACTTGATCTTCTACAGCAGCAAGTTCTACAAGGAAGGTCCACATATTAATAAAATCATAAACATAGAGGATTTTAGTATTTTGTTTGTCTAAAATATCAGATAATTGATAGTCACTCATGATTTTTTGCTCACCGGGAACGTCACCAGTATCAAAAAGTGAAATCTCTTCTTCTTGGTTCCAAGTTTCATCACAGGTGTAAAACGAAGCCACTTCCATGCCATCAAATCCAAAGGAATTAAAAATAGCATTGTGCAAATCTTCTAAAGTATCGTCTTCAAGTATTGCGATGTCTCTAAAAACATCTTCTTCCGCGTCTAGAATCACTCTAAATTTATAAACCATAATCTTTCTTTTTATTGAAAGGTCAAAGGTAAAATTTAATTTCAGTTTTCGATTTCAGTTTTTAGTTTTGTTGATAAGATTTTTGCAATCGATTTACGAAGGGAATGAGCTCTTGATTATCAAAAACAGTTACTGCTGTATATTGGTTAAGGCAATAAATGGAATTGTTTTGCTTTATTTTCAGTACCGTTTACATGTTTTTTAAATAGGGAAGTCATTAACTTTTTATATGCTATGAAACCATTATTCATGTACATTATTAGGTATTTAGCGAATCATTTAGTGGGATTCACCTAATCCATTTTAAATTCGGGATACTATCGAAATTTTAAATTTATAAAAAACCCCAAAAATCATCTAGTTTTTTGGGGGCTTTCTATCAATTTATAAGTTGAATTATTTCGTCTCAGAACAAAGTCCAACGATCTCATGAAAAACATCATGCAATTCAGTAATTGATTTTACTATCGCAGCATCAGCTCCGTTTGAAGTAACTAATTCATGAAGCGCTTTACTTTTTAATTGCAAGCGTTCTGCCGAAGCCAATATTGCTTTTGTTTTAAATTCTTTTGGAATATCAGACTTTAATAGCAAAGCCGCCTTGTTCATCATTTCCTCTGAACGTGCTTTTATTGGTGCTAAATTTCCTTCCTCTGCAGGATGAAAAGTTTCAGACATTACACCATGAAATTCTTTTATGGCTGGCCATTTATCAAAAGTTGATTGTGCCGATACAGAATTTGCGACAACAATAAGTGCCAAGACTAGAAAGGTTTTAAGATGTTTCATTATGATTTGTTTAGGTTTAATTTGTTATACCAAATATAGTAAAATTTAGTTTTGACATGTTCCTATTTTCTTTTGGAATTCATTATTCATTCAATTTCCGAATCACTGTTGCTGGGTTTCCTACAGCCAGTGAATTATCAGGAATATTTTTGGTCACCACAGAACCAGCTCCAATAACACAGCCTTTTCCTATCGCGATTCCAGGGCATATAACCGTATTGCCACCAATCCAGCAGTCATCACCAATGGTTATTGGTAAGGCGTTTTCCTGAATTTTTCTCAGTTCAGCATCTAGCGGATGTGTGGCGGTATACAACTGTACATTGGGTGCAAAAAACACATTAGAACCAATTGTAACGGGTGCACCATCTAAAACCACACAGTTTACATTGAAATACACATTCGCGCCACACGTAATATTGTATCCGTAATCACAATGAAAGGGCGGTTCCACATAAAAATTCGCTCCTGCATTTGGGATTAACTCTTTTAGGATTTCCCGTGCTTTTTTTGTCACTCGGTATTCCGTTACATTCAATCTGTGAAGCAAATTTTTAGCTCTTCGACGGTCTTTTACTAAAACCGCATCGCCTGCGGAGTAAAAAGCTCCGGCAATCATTTTTTCTTTTTCGGTTTGTACTACCATTTTTTCTTTTTTATTTTTTGGGCATGCCCTCCGCAAAAGCTTCGGTCGGGCTCCTTCGTTTCAATCTTTATTGTCTCGTTTTGACAACGAGACAATAAAGGATTTCCACTGCGATCCCTCATGCAAATTAGATCCGTATTTTGACACTTGATGTAAATATACCAGAAAAATAGGTGCGCTACAATTCATCCATTAATTTCAACAGTTCGGTACAGTATAGTTTTTCATCGTTCGTAGCTATTCTATTTTTGTTTCATCAAAAAATCAAATCACATGAAAACTATTATTACACTTACCATTTTTTTATATACCACGTTTGTTTTTTCTCAAGCTACACTATCAGGAAAAGTAGTAGACGAGAAAGGAAAATCCGTTGCAGGTGCAAATGTTTTTATCGAAGGAACCTATGATGGTGCTTCAACTGCTGAAACGGGTAATTTTAGTTTTACAACCACAACAACGGGCAAGCAAATTTTGGTGGTGAGTTTCTTAATTTATGAAACTTCAAAAACGGTAATTGATGTAGCTGCTTTTCAAAATAAAACCATTAAACTTCGGGAGAGTGTAAACGCGCTTGATGCCGTTGTCATTACAGCTGGAACTTTAGAAGCAGGCGATAAATCAAGGGTTTCGGTACTAAAACCATTAGATATTGTAACTACAGCTGGTTCTGCAGGAAATATTATTGCGGCGCTGCAAACCTTGCCAGGAACACAAACCGTGGGCGAGGACGGCCGATTGTTTGTTCGTGGTGGCGAAGCCAATGAAACACAAACCTTTGTAGATGGCATTCGGGTAGCGCAACCGTATGGGGCAACCACGAATAATTTACCTACTCGAGGACGGTTTTCTCCCTTTTTATTCAGTGGAATATCATTTTCAACAGGGGGTTACTCAGCAGAATATGGTGAAGCATTGTCCAGTGTTTTGCTATTAAATACACAAGATGAACCAAATCAGAATAAAACCGAAATCTCTTTAATGACAGTAGGGTTAGGAATTGGAAATACTCAAAAATGGAAAAAAAGTTCGTTGAGCGTCAATGCCAATTACATTAATCTGGCTCCGTATCAAGCGGCAATTCCTCAAAATGTAGATTGGAACAGTCCTTTTCAATCTTTGTCTGGGGAAACGGTGTATCGCTATAACTTCAACAATGGAATTTTGAAAGTATATGCTGCTTTCGATTCTTCAAAATTTGATATCAATCAGGAAAGCATTAATTCGCTAGATAAAATCAGGGTCGCTTTAAACAATAATAATTTCTATTTGAATTCATCTTACAAGGGAGTTTTTGGAAATAATTGGCAACTTACTTCTGGGTTGAGTTATGGTTACAGCACAAACAAAGTCGATTTAGCTACTGATAAAGTGAACAACAACGAAAATGCAGCACATTTAAAATTAAAACTACGAAAAAGCTTTTCAGATCGATTGAAAGTTTCCTTTGGAGCAGATTATTTTGTAACCCAATTCAAAGAAGATTTTAATGAAAATTCGGGTTCTGTTTTTACCAATGGGTACGATTCAAATATTGGCGCTATTTATACCGAAGCGGATCTATTATTCTCTAAAAAGTGGGCGGCAAAAGTTGGTGTACGGGCTTCTAATAATGATTTGTTAAATGAAACGGCTATTTCTCCGCGGGTTTCTTTTGCATATAAAATGGCTAAAAACAGTCAGCTCTCCTTTGCCTACGGTGATTTCACACAATCTCCAAATACAGATTACATCAAATATTCTAACAATCATCAATTTGAAAGCGAGAAAGCATCACATTATATTTTGAACTTTCAATACAGTAAAAACGGAAAAACATTTCGTGCCGAAACCTATTACAAAGACTATCGTAATTTAGTAAAATTCGACACTCAAACGGCTCTATTTAATTCGGTTTATGACAATACAGGTTCTGGATATGCAAAAGGCTTGGATTTGTTTTGGAGAGATGGAAAATCTATCAAAAACTTAGAATATTGGGTTTCTTATTCGTACATCGATACCGAGCGTGATTATAAAAATTTTAGTTCTCAAGTAACGCCAAGTTTTGTTGCAGATCATAGTTTGTCTATCGTTACTAAATACTGGATCAATGACTGGAAATCACAAATAGGGTTTACAAACTCCTACAGTTCTGGTCGTCCCTACAACAATCCAAACGAAACAAAATTTATGAACGGTAAAACAAAATCCTACAATAGTTTAAGTTTCAATTGGGCGTATTTACTGTCACAACAAAAGATTTTATATTTCTCAGTTTCTAATGTTTTAGGTTCTCAGAATGTATTTGGTTACGAATACGCCAACAATCCAGACAATACTGGTTTTTATAAGCGAAAAGAGATCATTCCTACTGCTGATCGGTTTTTCTTTGTAGGTTTCTTTTGGACGATAAGCAATGATAATAAAGACAATCAATTGAGGAATCTTTAAAATGAGTCATACAATCTTTAAGTCTAAGGTCTAAAGTTCTTGTAAACGAAAACTCTTTCAACTTTATGACTCTCGACTTTGGACTAAAACACAATTCATCCATCAAATTCTACAGTTCAGTATTTATAAATTTTAAACCACGAATAACCGAGATACTTTTGAAGTATAAATTAATTATAACGTTTCAATCACAAAAAAAACAACTATTTAAAACCAAGAAATTATGATCAAAATTATCACAACTATCGCATTTTTTATCTGTAGTTTAGTATCTGCTCAGGGACAATTCGAACAAGGAATGGGAAAAGCTTTTCAATTATGGGGCGAAGGAAAAAACACTGAAGCTTCGTATGTATTCGAACGAATTGCAGCTGCCGAAAAAGCAAGTTGGTTGCCTAATTATTACGTTGCATTAGTAAATACCACAACTGCTTTTAAAACAAAGGATAAAGACCAAATGAATTTGTTGCTTTCAAAAGCACAAAAAGCATTGGACATAGAAATGGATAAAAATCCTAACAATGCAGAATTATTGGTTGTACAAGCAATGATTCACACCGCCTGGATTGCTTTTGATCCCATGACAAACGGACAAAAATTATCTGGAACAGTAATGCAATTATATGACAAAGCACAGGCAATTGCTCCAGAAAATCCAAGAGTAGTTTATAATAAAGCAGAGTTTGAAATAGGTAGTGCTAAATTTTGGGGAACCGATACCAAGCCAATGTGTGCTCAAATTGAAAAAGCTATCGGACTTTTTGCTACTTTTAAACCAGAAACACCTTTCTCACCAAAATGGGGTTTAGAAAGAGCGATCGAAGCACAAAAAAACTGTAAATAAGAACGCAGCATCTTGAAATTTCATGAAAAATGCGCAACAATAAAAAGCTACACAAATGAATATTCTCTATAATCAACTACTGAAAGCTATAAAACTAACACTAGTTATTTTTGTAGTAATGCAAATTATTAATGTGGTTATGGGTAGCGAAATCCATTTTGGTAAAAAATTACTAGTTCAGTTTTTCTTTACTGCATTGTATACTTGTTCACTTTATGGCGTAAATACGCTACTTTTCATGAAGTTGGATTCTTTTTTTACAAATCGATTTTCCGTAAAAAGACTAATCGCGGGTTTTCTCGGTTCCTTCATCGTTTCATTAGTCGTTATTTTTTTATTGCACGTTTTTGAAGAAGTAATCTATAATGGTAACTCATTTGACTATTTTTTGGGAAATGAAAAGCCTTCGAATTATTTGGGGTCCATAATAATTACGTTTTTTGTAACCTTATCTGTGTATGCCATTTCATTTTACAAGGGCTACAATGAAAATAAAGTCAAAGAGCAAAAAATCATAGCAGGAACAGCTAATGCCAAGTTTGAAAGTTTAAAAAACCAAATCGATCCGCATTTTCTTTTTAACAGTTTGAATGTTCTGAGTTCTTTGATCGAAGAAAATCCAGAAAATGCACAACGGTTTACCACTTCTTTGTCTAAAATTTATCGGTATGTTTTAGAACAAAAAGACAAAGAATTAGTTTCTGTTGATGAGGAATTGGCTTTCGCCAAAACCTACATGAACTTGCTAAAAATGCGTTTTGAAAACAGTCTTTTTTACGATTTACCAGCAACGGTTATAAATCCAGAGGCCAAAGTAGTGCCGCTATCGCTGCAATTATTATTAGAAAACACAGTAAAACACAATGTAGTGAGTGAGCAACGGCCGTTGCATATTAGGATTTATGTAGAGGGCGATTACTTAGCAGTTCAAAATGATTATCAAAAGAAGGAAGTGTTACAAGAACGTCAAGGCGTTGGTTTACAAAATATAATCAATCGTTACGGAATCATTACCAAAAGAAAAGTATTGATTGCCCAAAACGAAAAAACATTTACAGTCAAAATACCTATTTTAACCAAACAAATAATAGTAATGGATACCACTACAAATTACAACGAAAACAATGCGTATTACAAAGCAAAAAAGCGAGTAGAAGAGCTAAAAGGGTTTTACGGAAACCTAATTTCATACTGTTGCGTTATTCCTTTTTTAATATTTATAAATTTAAAATTCTCCCCACATTTTCAATGGTTTTGGTTTTCTGCTGTGGGATGGGGATTTGGATTAATCATGCACGCTTTAAAAGTGTATGGATACAGTTCGAACTGGGAAGAACGTAAGATTCAGGAAATTTTACAAAAAGAGGACAACAAGAAAAATTGGAATTAAAAACATAAAAAAGTAGAACATGGAAAATACATTTCAGAACGACGAGCGCTATTTTAGAGCAAAAAAACAAATTGAAGAAATTAAAGGATTTTATGGTAACTTGGTTTCCTACATTGTCTTTAACAGTGTGTTACTAGTGATTAATTTAGTTGCATCACCAGATCATTTATGGTTTTATTGGCCTTTGTTTGGTTGGGGAATTGGTGTAATTATCCACGGATTGAGAGTTTTTAATTATTTGCCATTTCTAGGTAAAGATTGGGAAGAGCAAAAGATTAAAAAACTCATGGATCAGGAGAATAAAAAAAATTGGGAGTAATCCAGATTAGATAATTTTTTAAATTAGATTATGATTTTGGCGATCTTAATCGGTTTCACTTAAAAAGAAAATAGTATGATAAACAATACTGAGGTGGATTATAATGGCCACCAACCAGAGGATAAGTATGCAGAAGCTCAAAGAAAAGTTAAAAAATTAAAAGGCTTTTATAACCATTTGATGATTTACATATTGGTTAATGTTTTTATTTTTTTCCTAAACGTTAATGACCTAAAACCGGGTGAAAGTTACTTTAAATTAGAAAATTTCTTTACAGCATTTTTTTGGGGAATAGGACTGTTGTTTCATGGTTTGTCCGTTTTTGGGGGAAATATATTTTTTGGTAAAAGTTGGGAAGACAAAAAAATCAAGGAATTGATGGAAAAAGAGAAAAGTGAAAAATGGGAGTGATAATATGATTTTTCCTTTATATTTGGGAGCATTTCAGTAGTCAATATTTATAATTTTAATCATAATTCAACCTTGAAAAAATATCTACCAGTCATAACTATTTTAGCACTTATTAAACTTTCTATTCACCTAGTAGGAAACCAAAATTATGGATTTCATCGGGATGAATTATTACATTTATCAGTAAGTGAACACTTAGATTGGGGGTATTTTGAATTTCCGCCTTTTATTGCTTTTGTTGGTAAAATTGCCCAATTTACTTTTGGTTATTCGCTATCTGGTGTTCGGTTTTTTTCCACACTGGCGGGAGTTGGGATACTAGTACTTTGTTGTTTGATTGCCAAAGAATTGGGAGGAAAGACAAAAGCAATTTTGTTAGCAGGAGTTTCTGTTTTAGCTTTTGTTCCTTTTTATCGCAATCACATGTTGTTCCAGCCTGTAGCTTTCGATCAATTTTTTTGGACACTTGGATTTTATTTTTTGATTAAATATTTCAATACTAAAAATGTAAAATTCCTTCTATTACTTGGGGTTTCTGCTGGTTTTGGATTAATGAATAAGTATACCATATTAGTTTGGGGATTAGGAGTCGTAGTGGGTTTGTTGTTTTATGAAAAAGGTAAATTATTCAAGAATAAATGGCTTTATCTTTCTGGATTAATTACTTTTTTAATTGTTTTACCAAATTTAATTTGGCAAATAAATCATCAATTTCCACTGTTATTGCATTTGCAAAAGTTAAAAGAAAGTCAGCTAGATGAGAATGGTCCTTTTGATTTTGCAATAGAGCAATTAAAACATCCTTTCACGCTAACAATAAGTCTAATCGGACTTTTTGCTTATTTTTTCGATAAGGATTTAAAAAAGTATAGAACGTTTGGAATAGCTGCTTTAGTGATATTTGTCAGTATGTGGATCATGCAGTCTAAGGCTTATTATTTCTTCGCTATTTATCCTTTGTTATTTGCCGCTGGAGCAGTGAAAATTGAAAAATTACTACTAAATAAACCAAGATGGAATTATGCAGTAGTCTCTGTTTTATTTCTTCCAATACTTCCTTTTTTGCCTCACGCGATTGCTATTTTGCCAATAGAAACCTATATTGGTTACTCTAAATTAGAACCAGAAAAAAATGGGCGCATTCATCTCACAGATGATTATGCTGATATGTTTGGTTGGGAAGAACAAGTGAAATTAGTTGATAGTATTTACCAATCATTACCTGCAAAAGATAAAAACAATTGCGTTATTTGGGCAGAAAATTATGGTGAAGCCGGAGCAATAGAAATCATTGGAAAAAAGTATGGATTGCCAAATCCAATTTGTAGCAACGGAAGTTTTTGGCTTTGGGGAAGTGGGAAAACAAGCGGACAAGTTTGTATTAGCATTGGTAATGAAAAGGAAGTCATCGAAAGGGTTTTTGCAGATTATAAATTAGTGAAAATTATAAAACACAAATATGCAATCGAAGAAGAAAATAATATTCCAGTGTACCTGTGCCGAAAGCCAAAAATAAATCTTCAACAAAAATGGAAATCATTGGAGATTCATGTGTTTGATTAGTAAATAGCAAAATAAACAGTATACTTTTTGAAAACTTAAATATAAATGATGACTACTATAATAATTGAAGACGAAAAACCTGCTGCCAGATTACTGCAAAGAAAATTAGGAAAATTAAACGTTGCAGTAGGAGTAATGTTGCACTCTGTGGAGGAATCTATTGATTGGTTTTCTAAAAATGAGCATCCTGATTTAATTTTTCTTGACATTCAATTATCAGATGGGTTGTCCTTTGAAATTTTTGAAAAAGTAAGTATCAAAAGCGCTGTGATCTTTACAACTGCCTATGATGAATATGCGCTTCGTGCTTTTAAATTAAACAGTATCGATTACCTCTTGAAACCCATCGATGAAGATGATCTTGAGGCCGCTGTTACTAAATTTAAATTACTGTTACCAAAACAAGAATTACAAACTCAAAATCTTACTATCGATTTTGAGCAAATCAAAAAAATGCTAACCAATCCTTTTGAAAAAACTTATAAAAAGCGATTCACAGTAAAAATTGGGCAACATTTAAAAGTGATTTCAATTGAGGAAATTGAATGTTTTTTTAGCGAAAATAAAGGAACGTATTTGCATACTTTTGACAATAGGAATTATTTATTGGAATGCACATTGGAACTTTTGGAACAGGAATTAGATCCAGCAGATTTCTTTCGAATCAGTAGAAAATTTATAATTCCTCTGAAAGCAATAAAAGAAATTGTTGTATACAGCAACTCTCGTTTGAAAGTTATTTTGCCTTCTTATAAAGAGGAAGAAGTAATTGTAAGCAGAGAAAAAGTATCTGATTTTAAGACTTGGATTGAGTAATTTTAAAACATAAAAAAACTGTTTCAAATGAATATCAAAAAATCCTAATATGAAATTTTGACTCTAACAATTGAAACAGTTTTAAGTACGTGTTGGATTTAAAAATTAATCAAATAATGATTTAATTTCTTTTTCTGTCTTTCCTAATTTTTGCTGTAATTTACCCCACATTTCATCTTCTTTTCCTTCGTCGTAAAGTAAATCATCATCGGTCAAATCGGCATATTTCTGTTTAAGTTTTCCTTTCAACTCATTCCAGTTTCCTTCAATCTCTTTTGAATTTGGCATAATATCTAAGTTTTAAATTACTATTTGTTCTTTACAAATTTGGTTATTTTAAACGGTTAAAATGTTATGCAATTCTAGGAAACAGTTGTATAATTACTATCCGATTTATTTTTCTTCACCGTAATAAAAATGAAATAGTTATTATGAAATTAATTAAATTATTAATTCATATAAAATCATTTAAATCACTGGTAATGTACTGTTTAAATTAGCGGTATAGATTTTTGTTATCAGGAGTTTAAGCCTTAAACACTGTTTTTCTGATGCCAATTATCACAAAAATAAATAGGGTGTAAATAATGAAAAATGGAATGATGTATTCTATGAATCCAGCAGGTAGCATTATTGCAATTATCAACAATTGAAAACCCAAACCGTAAATGGATAGTAGTGTCATAAACCAGTTGGGGAATGTCTTTACCTTATATGCGTTTTTATCTAGGGAGTGAATTATTTTGTCAAAAACGCCATATACAATAGTATAAATGCCAAACAAAATATCGACCGATTTTTGAGTTTCTCCTGCTAAAGCGCGTGGTGATTTGTATTCGAAAACTTTGCTAGTTGTGTCGCCTCCAACCGATTTATTTCGAAGTATTACATAATAATAATTGTATAAAGTGCCTTGTAATTGAATGCCAATAAAGGCCAAAATTGTCAGCCAAATTGTTGTTTTCGAAACATAACAAATAGTCATTAAAAATAGAAAATTGAGTATGATATCAAACACGCTATCAAGGTATCGACCAGTATAAGAAGGGGTGTTTTTCTGTCGTGCTAATTCACCATCTGCAGCATCAATTCCGGATTTTAAAACTATAAAAAAACCTGCCCAAAAATACGATCCGTCAAGAATACTATAAATAGCGATTAAACCCGAAACTCCAAAAAGCAGGGTGACATGAATGGGTGTAAAGCGGGTATCTTTTAATTGACTGGCTAGAAGTTTTCCGAACGTTCTTCCATAATCTGATAAATCTAAAAATTTATCTTGAGCGGCAAGTTTTGACATTTTAGTACTACGTGAACAAAGGTAAATGCGACAATATAGTCTGAATTTTATGTTTTTATGAATGTATTTTTTTTGATTTAGATTCTAAAATAATGTAAAATTGAACTCCAAACAATAGAGTTGCTAATACCACATGAACAGTTTGTGTACCAAATGGAAAATCAAGATAATACATGGCTATTCCAGAAATAATCTCCATAATTAAGATTGCTATTACCCATTTTGTTTTTGAAAATCCTAAACTTAATTTGTGGTTTAGTGAAAACAAGTATAAATTAGTTAGCAATACTACAATAGAAAAAGAACGATGAATGTAAAACACTAGGGTTGGATTTTGAAGCCACATGATTTCTGGCGCACCAGTTTTTGAAATGATGTCTACTTGTTCTCTCACATCGGTACCTAAAACAATCTGAATTAAAGTAAGCGCTAATGATATTAGTAAAATGGTATTGAATTTAGCATTGTAGCCAACTTTTTTCTTGTTGTTTTGAGTGCTGTGAATAACAATTAATTGAAAGGCTACAATTAACAATGCAGCAAGCATGTGAGTAGTTATTTTGTAGGGACTTAAATCAGAGTCTACAACGGTTTTTCCCAGCCATGCCTGAAATCCCATTAAAACACACACTAAAAAGGTCAGTAAAAGGAGTGTTTTATTTTCTTTCCTATACCCAAAAGCAAGTGCAAAAGTGATGACACACGCAATTCCTGCTAGTGCTCCCAATAATCGATTAATATATTCTACCCAAGTGTGTATTGGGTTGAAAATAGCGTAATCGTGTTTGGTGTATTTTTCCCAGTTCGACGCATCAAAATTTGTTTTTGAAGTAAAACCAGTTTTGGCAACTAATAGCATTTCGTCTTTGATGATCACTTGACCTTTATCATATTCTTTTTGTGCTGTAAAAAGCAGTTCTTTTTTCTCTGTTGGCGGTATGTAATATCCAAAGCATTTTGGCCAATCTGGACAACCCATTCCAGAGCCTGTCAATCGTACAAAGGCACCGGCAAAAATGACAAGATATACAAGAACTAAAGCTATTTTGGCTGATTTTAAAAAGTATTTTTGCACTCGAAATTTATTTTGGTAAAATTATCTTTTTTTGGTGTAGAAATAAAATGCACAATAGTTAAACTTTAACTAAACCTAATTTGGTCGCTTTTTTCAACATGAATTCATAAGCAGCTTGGTACTCGTTAGGGATTTCGCCTTCCAGAATGGCTTCCTTTATAGCTTCTTTGATCATTCCGATTTCTTTTGATGGTTTTAAGTTGAATAACTCCATAATTTCTTCTCCTGAAATAGGCGGTTGAAATTTACGTACGTGATCACGTTCTTCAACTTCAACAATTTTTTTCCGAACGATTTCAAAATTTTTGTGGTATTTCTTGAACTTATTTGGGTTTTTAGTCGTTATGTCTGCTTCGCATAACGTCATTAAATTTTCAACATCTTCACCAGCATCAAAAACTAAACGACGAACGGCACTATCGGTAACCATATCTTGTGATAAGACAATAGGGCGGGAGCTCATCATTACCATTTTTTGCACAAATTTCATCTTTTGGTTTAACGGCATATGCAATCTTTCGAAGATTTTTTTTGCCATTTTCCCGCCAAGAAATTCATGACCGTGAAAAGTCCATCCTTGTTTTTTATTGAAACGTTTCGTGGGTGCCTTTCCAATATCGTGTAGTAAAGCAGACCAACGCAACCAAACATCATCTGTATTGGGGCAAATATTATCAACAACTTCAAGCGTGTGATAAAAATTATTTTTGTGTGTGTGACCTTCAATTTCCTCTACTTGATTTAATGCAGTCAATTCAGGTAAAATAATATCCAAAAGGCCGGTTTGGAATAAAAGTAAAAATCCTACTGATGGTTTGTCTGTAGATAGTATTTTATTCAACTCGTCTACGATGCGCTCCCCAGAGATGATCTTGATTCGGTTTGCGTTTTTGGTTATCGAATTTAGCGATTTTTCTTCAATTTTAAACCCCAATTGGTTGGCAAAACGAATTCCTCTCAACATGCGTAAAGGATCATCAGAGTAGGTAATATCCGGCTCTAAAGGTGTTCTTAGAATCTTTTTTTCAAGATCTAGTAATCCTTCAAAAGGATCCAGTAAATCCCCATAATTTTTTACATTAAGCGAAATAGCGAGCGCGTTGATTGTAAAATCACGACGGTCTTGATCGTCTTGTAGTGTGCCGTTTTCTACAATAGGATTTCTACTATCAGATTGATAGGATTCTTTACGAGCGCCTACAAACTCTATTTCGGTATCTTCAAAACGCAACATGGCGGTGCCATAGGTTTTAAAAACTTGAACTTTTGGTTTATTGGGAAGTAGTTTTGAAACGTGTAAAGCCAATTCGATTCCGCTGCCAACGGCAACAATATCAATATCTTTTTTGAAATCTCTTTTTAAAAGTAAATCTCGCACAAAACCACCAATTACATAACTATCAACGTTAAGTTCTTGGGAAGCTTGAGAGATGACTTCGAAAATTTTATTTTGTAATGCTTGTTTATAGTTCATTTTTTATTACCGCAAATTCGCTAATTATTTTTTGGTATCAACGATACGTTTGTATTCAAGGGAGGTCAAGTTAAAATTAACTAGTATGGCAAGTTTGTTTCCAGAAATTTTTAAATAATTTAAACACTGATTGTAATGGCTATTGTTAAAACATTCGACAGTTTTTATTTCAAGAATTATTTTGTCAAGAATTATAAAATCTGCGTAAAATTTATGTTTTAAGATGGAATTTTTATAGTTAACAGAATATTCTTTTTTCCTCTCATAATGAATATTATTTTCGTTAAATTCAAATTCTAGAGCATCTTTATATACGATTTCTGAAAAACCTTTACCTAAATTTTTTGTACTTCATACAATAGTCCAACAATTTTATAACATTCTTCTTTATAAATTAAGTCATCCATTTCTAAAATTAAATTAGCGAATTAGCGGTGAAAAACTTTTATTTCCGAATAATTTTAACCTGACTGTCTGAACTCAATTTTATAATCGTAGAAGGTTTTCCTCCAATTTTTTCACGATGCAAATTTACAACATAGTCCACACCTTTTATAATTTCGGGACTAATATCTTTAAAGGCAATGGGCGTAGGTTTCCCAGAGATATTTGCCGATGTTGAGACTAATGGTTTTTTCATTTTTTCCATTAATTTAAAGCAAAAAGGTTCCTTGACAATCCGAATTCCAAGAGATTTATCTGCTGATATGATATTTGGAGCTACATTTCTAGGATTATCTAAAATTAGAGTGGTTGGGTTTTCAGATAAGTCGATAATTTGCCAAGCCACTTCTGGGATATCTTTAAAAACATTGTACATCATTTTTTCGCCATTCATCAAGACGATCATGCTTTGGGTTTCGGCTCTTTGTTTCAGTTTGTAGATCTTGGCCACCGCCTCAGCATTTGTGGCATCACAACCAATTCCCCAAACGGTATCTGTAGGGTACAAAATAATTCCGCCTTCTTTTATTATTTCGTAAGCGTTGTATATTTCTTGGTTGATATCCATATTTATAATTTCTTGAATTTGATTTTAATGAATAAAATTAATTTTTTATATTCTTTTTTTGGACTATTATAACGAAAATTAATGTAGTTTTTATGAGCGATATAAAGTTCCTTCGTTTCCACTGAAGTTTTATTGTGTATAGATTTAAACTTTTCTATTTCAAAACTTAGTAATGTAGCTTGATATGATTTATTGGCTCTTGGAATGGATTTAATTTCTTCCAAATATTTATTTGTTACCTGTAAATAGGATTGCTGCATTAATTTGTAATTTTTAGATAAACTAGTTGATAGAATTCTGTAATTGAATAATTTTTGATCTACAAATCCAAATTTATAACCTTTTTTTGATAATCGTAAATTGATGTCCCAATCCTCTGTTGCAACTTCTTCATCAAAAGGATTTTCATTGAGAATATTTTTTTTTACAAAAAACCCAACATTTCCTGTTGTATTTCCAGCAATGTTTTCTTCAAAAACATTATGAATTGTATTTATTATTTTTTTCTTTCTTTTGGAGCTATAAAACGCAATTTTTTTCTTTTCTTTTTCATGGTATTTATATCCATCAGCTAGTATTACATCAAGATTGTTAACTTCTAAATATTCTAAACGTTTTTCAATATTTTCTTTTTCATACCAATCATCACCTGATAAAATTGAAATGTACTCTCCAGAAGCTTTTTTTACTTGAATATTTAAATTTTCTGAAACGCCTTTATTTACTTTATTTTTGAAGCCAATATATTTTAATCCGCTATTTTTTAATATAGCATCGCCAATTTCAAAAGTTTTGTCTTTTGAATTGTTATCCAAAAAAATAACTTCTAAGTTATTATAGGTTTGATTTAGGATGGAATGACATGCCTGTGCAATGTATTTTTCATGATTCATTGCTATTAGAGTAATTGTTACCAAAGGTTTATTTGTCATTTTTAGTATGAATTTAGTGCGGAAATTACATTTTGAACTTCTTCACTAGTCATTACAGGACTTATTGGAATACTCAAAACTTCCTGATGGATTTTTTCAGTTATTGGAAAATGTAACTGGTTGAACTCTTCATAACATTTTTGTTTATGAGGAGGAATTGGATAATGAATTAAAGTTTGAACCCCTCTTTCGAAAAGATATTCTTGGAGTAAATCTCTATTTTTTGTACGAATTACATATAAATGCCAAACATGTTCATTCCGATCAATAGGGAAATTTGGAAGTATTATTTTAGTATTTTGAATTTCGATGCAATATCGTTTTGCAATTTCTTTGCGTTTGTTGTTGTCCAGATCAATATACTTAAGTTTCACATCAAGAACGGATGCTTGAATTTCGTCTAAACGACTATTTAAACCTTTGTATGAGTTTACATATTTCTCATCAGAACCATAATTTGCCAACGCTCTTATGGTTTTTGCTAATTTATTGTCATTAGTAGATACAGCTCCAGCATCGCCTAATGCTCCAAGATTTTTACCAGGATAAAAGCTAAAACCAGCGGCGTCACCAAGATTTCCTGCTTTTATACCTTTCCATTCTGCACCAATGGATTGGGCATTATCTTCAATAATTTTAAGATTTTTTTTATTTGCTAATGCTTTTAATTCTTTTGAAAAAATAATTTGGCCATACAAATGCACAACCATTATTGCTTTTGTTCTGGTTGTTATTTTTTGTTCAATTTTTGAAATATCTAAATTGTAAGTTTCGATATCAGGTTCAACAAAAACAGGAATTAGTCCATTATCAGTTATGGCTAGTACAGATGCGATGTAAGTATTTGCTGGAACAATAATTTCGTCCCCTAATTTTAAATATCCAAGTTCGATGTATCCTCTTAAAATTAATCTCAAAGCATCTAAGCCATTGGCAACACCAATACAGTTTTTTGTGCCTAAATAAGTTGCTAAATTCGTTTCAAAAGTCTTTACCTCATCACCTAATAGATACCATCCACTTCTAAAAGTTTTTAAAAGCTTTTCTTCAATTTCATTTTGATATTGAATATTTATTTTTTGTAAATCTAAAAATTTAATCATTGCTTATGATTTTACCGTAATTATCAATTATTCCTCTTTGAATTGCTGGATTTCCAAACCATAATGTATTTGCAGGAATATCTTTTGTAACGACGCTACCAGCACCAATAAGTGCATTTTCACCAATAATTATTCCAGGAAGTATAGTGGCATTTGCACCAATAGAAGCTCCTTTTTTAATGAGGGTTTTTTCAAGTATGAAATTAATATTTTTTGATCTCGGAAATACATCATTAGTGAATGTAGCATTAGGGCCAATCATAACATCATCCTCAATGGTAATCCCGTCCCAAATTTGGACACCTGGTTTTATGGTGACATTATTCCCTATAGTTACACTGTTTTCAATAAAAACATTACAATTTATATTGCAATCTTCTCCTATTATTGCATCTTTAAGAATAATACAAAATTGCCAGATTAGGGTGTTTTTGCCAATATTTGTTGATTGAACATCAGCGGTGGGATGTATTTTTACCATAAGTAAGAAATCAGTTCTTTTATTTTTGTTCGATATTAGTAGGATTTATTTGAAAATCGGAATGAAAATGTATTAGCTTTTTTTAGAGACATAATAATTAAAATCAAAATTTACAATTTATTCAAAGTTTAAAAAAATTGAAAAATTTTCCCAGACGTCACTCATTAAAACAATTCTTTTCATTTTTTTTGCAAATATAACATATGTCAATGCAGCTCCTGTAGCTCAAATGATAAATTTTTGTTTTTGCATAAGACAAACTAGTCCGAGAAAATTTAGATCTTTAAAAAAGACTTTTTTACTGCTCAATAATTTTATCCTCTTTAGAATTTCTTGCTTTTTATTTGCATACTATGTAAATTCTAACAATTGTGAGTTTACACCCGTTTTTATTCAATTTTAAATTTGCTATTTTTCTACTAAATTCCACAATTGGCTTTCATGCATTTGTGAATAAAGAAAATAATTTGTGTTTTGTAAGTAGTACAATAAAGTAAACGAAGGAGTTTAAAACTTCAATTTTTATAACTTTAGACTTTTATGAAATCCGTATATTCGCGAATATAATCAATAACATCATATTCGATACTAGCAATGCACATTTGAACAGCATTGTGAGTGTATTTCATAGTTCTCCAACACATTTTTGGAATAAACAGCCCTTTGTCAGGGGAATCAAGTATGAATTTTTCAATTGTTCCATCTTTTAATTCTGTTGTGACAATAATTTCTCCAGCAACAGCAACCAAAATTTGTTCTAATTCAAAATGTGAATGGCCACCTCGGTCTACACCTTCTGGTGTATAATAAGTCCAATATATTCTTTTTGGGATAAAAGGGAGATCTTCTTTTTCTGCTAATGAAATGTATCCTAAAGAAGGTTCTCCTATTTTAGGGAATTGTATTAGATGTGGCTTGGAATTATACATATTAATTGATGGATGTTTTAAAATGTTATTTTAACAAAAATATAAAAAAAAGAGTACTTTTGTTGTTTTAATTTTTAATCTGTTAGATGAAGAAAATTCAAGTTGGCTTTTTGGTTTCATACGATTACGAATTACTTAAAAACGCTATACCTCAAGTATATAAAGATTCGGACACGATTTTTTTGGCGATTGATAAAGGTAGAAAAACATGGAAAGGTGAACCTTTTTTTATCGATAATGATTTTTTTCAATGGGTAAAATCTGTCGATACCGACCATAAAATAGAAATTTACGAAGATGATTTTTATTGCCTGGAGTTAACCACTATGCAATCAGAAGTTAGAGAGCGTAAACTGCTAGCAAAAAAAATGGGTGTTGGAAATTGGTTGATTCAATTGGATGCAGATGAATATTTTTTACACTTTAATTCGTTTGTAGCATTTTTAAAGTCAAAAAATCATTTGCTAGAAAATCCAGCTAAGACGCCTGTACAAGTATCACCGTTTTTAATTAATTTGTATAAAAGGGTAGAGGGAGGTTTTTTATATGTAGATAATGCAACAAAAGTTATGGTAGCAACGAACTATCCTAATTATAAAACAGGAAGAAATACAAAAGCTCAAGTCATTTATCAGGATTCGCTAATTTTGCATGAATGTTTATCCAGAACTAAAGAAGAACTGTTAATGAAGTTTAGAAATTGGGGACACGATGTAGACGTAAGTGTCGATAGCTTCATGAAAAAATGGGAGAAAGTAAATGCGACTAACTATAAAACAATGAATGATTTTTTCTATCTGGAGCCGGATAGTTGGAAATCTCTTGAATTTGTGAAAGGAGATTCCTTTTCAGAAGTTTTTGAAAATTTTGAAAAAAAGAGTGATTTTAGACGTTCTAGGTTTTTTATACGGAAGAAAAATTTTGGACAATGGTTTAAACATTTATTTAAAAAAGAATAATGAAAATAGCACTATTAATTTCGACCTATAACTGGCCTGAATCACTTGATTTGGTGCTAAAAAGTGCTTTTTTTCAAACACATTTGCCTAATGAGATTCTTATAGCTGATGATGGTTCAAATGACGATACTAAAAAACTTATAAAAGAGCTTGAGCAAAAAGTGAGTGTGCCAATACATCATATTTGGCAAGATGATTTAGGTTTTAGAAAATCAAAAATTTTGAATAAGGCTATTGCAAGAACTACTGCAGACTATATAATTCAGGTTGATGGGGATTGTATTATGCATAAAAATTTTGTTGAAGATCATGTAAAAGCTGCTCAAAAGGGAGTTTATTTATATGGTTCTAGGGTTAATATTTTGCCAAATTTTGTAGTAAATATTTTCGCCAAAAAACAAATTGATTTTAACTTCTTTTCAAAACAAATTAAAAATAAAACTAGAAGCTTACATATTCCTTTACTATCAAAATTTTATAAAATTCATGATGGTATCTCTAATAAATTTAGGGGTTGTAATGTCTCTTATTGGCGTGATGATTTTATTGCAATTAATGGCTACAATGAAGATTTTGAAGGTTGGGGAAGAGAAGACTCTGACTTAGTTATTCGTATGGGAAATAACGGAGTAAAAGCAAAAAGAATACGATATGCTGGAATTGTATTTCATATTCATCATAAAATTAATTCTAAACAGAATTTTGAGTTAAATGATAAAATACAAAATGAAACGATCTTAAAAAAAACTATTAAAGTAGCCAAGGGTATCGATCAGTATTTACACTAAAATTCGATTTTAGGAAATTTTTTATATTGTAATAATTCTCAAAAATTAGTCTAATAATTTGTGATCTTTGTTCAAATCATATTATAATCTTTGACTAAACATATATTGAATCTCTAATTTTATACCGTGTTGAAACTTAAATTTTAAACAAATTTTATTTGATTAAGATAAAATGAATATTTTCATTTATTAGTCTATTTTTCGATACATAAGCCATAGTAATAAATAGCGTTTAAGCACGGCGAAAGAATGTAAATAGGCTAAAATAAATCCTTCTTTCCCATCTAGAAATCCTAATTTCAAAATATAGTTTTTTAAAAAAAGAGCTATTGGGCGAAGGAAGAAATGATAGATATTAGGTCTTATTTTTTTTTGATAAAGTTCTTGTGCCTCTAGCTTACTGAACAAATTTAGTTTCTCATTATAGGTGTCAAAATTTTTGTAAGCGTAATGATTACTATGATTTTTTAAAACAGCTGTTTTTCCTTGTATAATAAGTTTTTCGTGTACTAAAATTTCGTTATAATGGCATGATTGCTTCTTAAAAATCCGAATCGATTTTTTGGGGTTACAACCTCCAAATTTCATCTGTTTTCCCATAAAATGGAAATTACTTTTTACATAATATGCTGAAAAAATATTTCCAGAGCTAATTGTCATTTGAATTTCTTTAGCAAGTTCTGGAGAGATGTTCTCATCTAAATCAAAAAAGAGAACCCAGTCGTTATTGGATTGCTTTAGTGCAAAGTTACGTTGTGTTGCAAAATCATCAAAAGTTCTTTGAATTACGGTAACACCAAGTTCTTTTGCAAGGGAAACAGTAGCGTCAGTACTGTAGCCATCGATAAAGATAATTTCATCAGCAAAAGAGAAATTTTGAACATATTTTTTTACGTTCTCTTCTTCATTTAAAGTGATTGCCAATACAGTTATTTTTGGTGTCAAATTATTTTCTTTAAGATAAGACATGAACGGGGCAAATGTAATAAATTTACAATTGTATTTTTACAAAAAAAGCAAATGGCGCAATTACCTATTTTAATGTATCATAATGTTTCCCAAAAGGAATTAGAAAGTAATGGTCTTACCATTTCTATTCAGAAATTAGATAATCAATTCCGCTATCTAATGGAGAATAATTTCGTTTCCTTTCATCTTTCAGAATTAGAATCGCTGTCAACCATTCCGCCAAAAAGCGTAGTGTTAACTTTTGATGATGTGACTGAAAATCAGCTTTTTTATGCTTATCCTTTACTCGAAAAATACAATTTGAAAGCTACTTTCTTCATTCCATTTCAATACATTGGTAAAGCTGATTTATGGAATCAAGGAAAAGAAAAAATCATGTCGGTTCAAGACCTAAAAAGCCTTAGTCCTAGAATAGAATTGGGTTTGCATTCTTATGCTCATGGCAAATACGATTCAATGTCAGCTGCTGAAATTAATGAAGATTTCGAAAAATGTTTGCAGATTATCGAACAAAATGATCTGAAAGTATACCATGCACTAGCTTATCCTTACGGTAATTTTCCAAAAAAGAATCCAAAAAATGCAAATTTCAAAACTATTTTAGAAAACAATAATATCAAAATGGGATTACGCATTGGAAATAAAGTCAATAAATTTCCGTTTAAAAATAGGTATGAAATTATGCGAATTGATGTGAAAGGTGAGGACAGCTTACTGCAATTTAAATTAAAATTACGCTTTGGAAAACTGAAATTATTTTAGACCTTTTTCGATTAAAATTATTTTTGCATAGCGAGAAAAAACTCCATAAGCATTCACGCTTGCAAGAGCCAAACCTGGAATCCCATCCATAAAACCTCTTTTTAAAATATAGGACGAAAAAAAGCGGTAAAAAGGTTTGAATATCAAATGAAAGTAGGTTGCTTTTTTCCCCTTATCAAAAGATGTTTTTGCTTGAAACCAAGCATAAGAATCTTTTTTCTGTAATAAATTTGTTAATCCTTTGTAGGTGTAATGAATCATAAAATTTTTCAGTATTCCAATACTTCCTTCTACGTGTAATTTTTCATGAACATCGCCTGTGAAATAAATGTTTTTATTTTTTACCAAACGAACAACTTTGTCTACTTTGTGGTATAAAAAACGATTCATATAAAAATGGGGAAAACAAATTTTATAACCAGCATGCTTGCCTTCCTTAATTACGGATAGAATTTCTAGCTTGAGCTTTTGAGTTACTCGTTCATCACCATCCAGAAATAATATCCAATCTCCCGATGCTGATGAGATGGCATGATTTTTTTGATTCGAAAAGTTGTCAAATTTTCGTTCAAGCAAAGTACAGCCTAAAGCGATTACTTTTTCTCTTGTTCCATCCGTACTGAAAGAATCAATTACAATAATTTGATCAGCAAAATCGATTGATTTTATGGCGTCTTCAATGTAGTTAATCTCATTATAGGTAGGAATTATGACCGAAAGTGTACTCATTATTTCTTTTTATGAAAAACAAAATTAACAAATTTGCGTTACCTTTGCAGCATTATGCAGAAGAATATTTCAGTAATTATAAGCACATACAATTCGACCGAATGGCTTAAAAAAGTAATTTGGGGATACAATACGCAAACCTATCGCAATTTTGAAATGGTTATAGCTGACGATGGTTCTCGACAGGATACCTTCGATTTGATTGAAGAATTGAAAAAAGAAGTTTTTTATCCCATCATTCATGTTTGGCATGAAGACAATGGTTTTCAGAAATCCCAAATTTTAAATAAAGCCATTGTAGCTTGTACCACAGATTATATTATGATGTCTGATGGCGATTGCATTCCTCGTCCAGATTTTGTTGAACAACATATAAAATTTAGAGAAGAAGGCTATTTTCTATCTGGTGGTTATCATAAATTACCCTTACAATTATCTAAGGATATTAGTAAATCTGATATTTATGCTGATTTGTGTTTTGATGTTTCTTGGTTAAGAAAACATGGAATGAAATCTTCATTTAAAAACAATAAAATTAATGCTACAGGTTTAAAAAGTAGTATTCTAAATTTTTTGACCCCTACAACTCCAAGTTGGAATGGGCACAACGCATCAGGTTGGAAAAAAGATATTCTCGCTATTAATGGTTTTGATGAACGAATGCAATACGGCGGACAAGACAGAGAATTAGGGGAACGATTAGTAAATTATGGCATTAAGCCAAAGCAGATAAGGTACAGTACAGTTTGTTTGCATCTCGATCATCCTCGTGGATATGCCACTGAAGAATCGATAAATAAGAACAGAAACATTCGTAAAGAAACAAAAGTGGAAATGAAAAAATGGACTGATTTTGGCATTCTAAAAAAATAAAAAAAGCAACTCTTGGAGTTGCTTTTTTGCTATAAATTATTTTTTAAAAAGAGGTCTAATGCTGGTAGAACTAACTCTGGTGTAAGTTGCTGGTATAATGCATCAGGATTTTTCTCGATTTTCTTTCGTTCTTCAAAAGTAAACTCATCAAATAGGTTTGGTTTTATTTCGAGTAAATGAACTGAATGATGAAATTTTCCGTCCTCGAAACTTGCCCAGTGATCTTTATTTACATAAGGTGAGAAAATGGTAAAAGTAGGTTTATTCAATGCTTTGGCAATATGTACCGTTCCTCCTTCATTGGCTACTAAAACATCGCATTTATCCATGATTTTGATAAAATCACGTATGTTTTTAGCTTTAATATCAAAAATGATATCCGCCTTATTTTGGCAAAGATTGTAAATTTTTTGTGCTTCTTCTTTTTGGTTAGGCGCATAGTTAAACAATATAGATACATTGTAGTTTGCGGCTATAAAATCAACCATTTCTGCAACATATTCGTAGGGCATAGATTTTTGGGGTGTACTTCCTAATATACCTACTACAACTACTTTTTTATTTGAAGGCAACTCTAAGTTAGCTTCATTTTTCTCGTTGTCAGTTAAAAATATTTTAGGTTCATAATCTATAGGCTCATAATTACCCGATTGGTTTAACAAATGAATCCGATCTTCGATAGCCTTACCACAAATTTTTGTTTTCTCTTTCGAAATAGCTACGGGATGAGTATAATAGCCCCAGTTCCCTAGTTTTTTTCTGCTTTTATGACCAATAGTTTGTTTGGCTCCAGAAAATTTACAGATTAGTTTACTCTGTGTTTTGGAGTAAGGATCAAAAATAATATCATATTTTTCGTTTCTGATTTGGCGAATTAATCGAAATAAAACAGGTAGTTTCTTTAGCTCTTTATCATTAATTGAGATAATTTTATCAATATTTGGATTGTTTAGGATTACACCATGGGTAAAATCGTAAGCCAAAAAATGAACCGTACTGTTTGGGTATTTTGCCTTAAAGTTATTTGCTATTACGGAACTAATCAAAACATCGCCAATGCGCTTATTTTGTATGATTAAAACTTTTTTCATAAAATTATTTCTAGGTACAAAGTACTATTTTTTATACTTTTAAACCAAATTTAAATAAAACATAGTGCAAGTTATTCTTCATCCCGATTTTAAAAATCAGAAAAATTCTATTCTTCAATTAGTTGCGACTTTTTTTAATGAAGGAGATTTAATTGTAAAAGGTGCAAGAAACACAATAAAATCCAACGATTTGGACGGGAAAAGAGTTAACATTAAATATTTTGCCAAACCAAATCTTTTTAAATCAATTATCTATTCTTTTTTTAGGAGCACAAAAGCTAAACGTTCTTTTGATTATGCTAATTATTTACTAGTACATAATATTGCTACTCCTGCTCCAATTGCTTATGTTGAAAATCGAAATCGCTTCGGTTTTTTATCAGAAAGTTATTACATATGTGACCAAGTCGAATATGATTTTACAATCAGAGAATTGATACACGATCCCTTGTTTCCCGACCGAAAAAATATTTTAGAGCAGTTTACAGAATTTACCTTTAGGATGCATGATGCTAGCATTAATTTTTTAGATCATTCTCCTGGTAATACTTTGATTGTAAAGAAAAGTGAAGGGAAATATGATTTTTATTTAGTTGATTTAAACCGAATGAAATTTGAAAACCTGTCCATTGAAGCTCGAATGGATAATTTTAAGAAAATGTGGTTGTCTAAAACAATGGTAAAAATAGTGGCTAGTACTTATTCAAAATTAAGCCAACACCCTGAAGAAAAATTGCATAAAATACTTTTAAAAACAACAACCTCATTCAAGCGAAAAATCACTAAAAAGAAATACTTGAAAAGAAAAATAGGCAAATAAAAAAGTCCCAATTTAGAATTGAGACTTTTAATATATTAATACCAAATTAAACGGCTACGTCATATTCTCGAAGCGCATTATTCAAGGAAGTTTTTAAATCAGTTGATGGCTTGCGTGTACCAATAATTAATGCGCAGGGTACTTGAAAATCTCCAGCTGGAAAAGATTTGGTATAACTCCCTGGTATCACAACTGAACGTGCAGGAACATATCCTTTCATTTCAACAGGCGTTTCTCCGGTTACATCAATAATTTTTGTTGAGGCTGTTAAACAAACATTGGCACCTAGAACGGCTTCTTTACCCACATGAACACCTTCAACAACGATACAACGAGATCCAATAAAAGCACCATCTTCAATAATTACTGGAGCAGCTTGTAAAGGTTCAAGAACGCCTCCAATACCTACACCACCGCTTAAGTGTACATTTTTACCGATTTGAGCACAGCTTCCTACAGTTGCCCAAGTGTCTACCATAGTTCCTTCGTCAACATATGCACCAATATTTACATAGCTAGGCATCAAAATCACACCACTTGAAATGTAAGCTCCGTAACGAGCAACAGCGTTTGGAACAACGCGAATACCTTTCTCGGCATAGCCTTTCTTTAATAACATTTTATCGTGGTATTCAAAAATTCCAGATTCCCATGTTTCCATTTTTTGAATAGGGAAGTACATAACGACCGCTTTCTTAACCCATTCATTTACTTGCCATCCTTCGCCGACTGGCTCCGCAACACGTAATTTTCCGGTGTCTAATAATTCGATAACTTCTCTGATAGCATCAGTTGTTGTCGTTTCTTGCAACAAAGCACGGTTTTCCCAAGCTTGTTCTATAATTGTTTGTAATGGATTCATTTTTGATAGATTTTTGGCAAAGATAGGATTTTTAGCTAAAAGCAAAAAGTCAATTTTATTTGAAAATGTTATATATTTGTGCATATAATTGATTTAGTATGGAAACATTCATACTTGAATTTAATCCAAAAAATCACTCATATATATTAGAAATATTGAGTTAATTATCTTCAGACGAATTGAAAATTGTCCATTAGGATGTAGAATACAAAGCAAACATACTACATCAGCTAGTTGCCGTTTTCGGATTTATAAAAAATAAAGATTCCCTATAAAAATGCCAAGAATTCTCTCCATAGATTACGGACAAAAACGAACCGGAATAGCCGTCACTGATGAAATGCAAATTATAGCTTCAGGACTGACAACCATTCCTTCTCCAACCGCGATTGCTTTTTTGAAAGATTATTTTGCCAAAGAAAAAGTAGAAGCAGTACTTATTGGAGAACCCAAACAAATGAACGGAGAACCATCCGAAAGTGCTTCGATCATAAAAGGATTTGTAACCCATTTTTCGAACCATTTTCCTGAGATGAAAGTCATTCGCGTTGATGAGCGCTTTACTTCAAAAATGGCTTTCCAAACGATGATCGATAGTGGCCTCAGTAAAAAAAAGCGACAAGATAAAGGACTTATTGACGAAATTTCAGCAACCATAATGTTGCAAGATTATTTAAATCGGAAGCCTTTTTAGAATTTAATTGTTATCCATTTGGTTCGGTTAAGCTTACATTACAATTTCTTACTTTTTAACAATAAATTGTTATACTTTTTTTACAGATATAAAGTATCTTTGCGCCTTAAATTTTTGTTATGCCTGATACAACCATTCGTTCGCAAAGTGATGTAGTTTTGATAGGTGCTGGAATTATGAGCGCCACTCTTGGCTTAATCCTAAAAGAGTTACAACCAGATATTAAAATTGAAATTTACGAAAGATTAGACATGGCCGCTGCCGAGAGTTCTGATGCATGGAATAATGCTGGAACAGGTCATTCTGCTTTTTGTGAACTCAATTATACTCCAGAAGGCTATGATGGTAGTATTGATCCCAAAAAAGCGATCAGTATTGCTGAATCTTTTGAAGTTTCAAGACAATTTTGGGCCTACTTAGTACAGCAAAATAAAGTTTCCGCATCTGAAAATTTTATCAAAAGTATTCCGCACTTAAGTTTTGTTTGGGGCGAAAAAAATGTCGATTATCTTAAAACACGTTTTGAAGTTTTACAGGCAAATCCACTTTTTAAACAGATGGTTTTCAGCACAGATTTCAATCAATTAAAAGAATGGATGCCTCTAGTCATGGAAGGTAGATCTGAAACAGATAGAGTAGCGGCAACCTCAATGACAATTGGAACTGATGTGAATTTTGGTGAGCTAACCCGAAATATATTTACCTATTTGGCCAATTTAGAAGGTGTAACGATGCATTTTAATTGTGAAGTTCAAAAACTGAAACAGGGTGAAGATAAATTGTGGCGTATAAAAATCACTGATTTGGCAACTGGAATAAAAAGAAAGGCATATACCAAATTCGTATTTATAGGTGCAGGTGGTGGTTCTTTACCTTTGTTAGAGAAAGCCAACGTTCCAGAAGGAAAAGGCTATGGTGGTTTTCCGGTAAGTGGGCAATGGTTAAAATGTACAAATCCTGACGTTATTGCCAAACACAAAGTAAAAGTGTATGGAAAAGCAAGTGTTGGTGCTCCGCCAATGTCGGTTCCACATATCGATTCCAGAATGATAAATGGAGAAAAACAGTTGTTATTTGGACCTTTTGCTGGTTTTTCTACTCGCTTTCTAAAAAATGGTTCCTATTCTGATTTGCCTTTATCTATAAAGCCAGATAATATCATTCCGATGATTGCTGCTGGTATAAAAAATATCCCGCTTACTAAATATTTGATAGATCAAGTGCGTCAGTCGCCTAAGGATCGTATCAATGCTTTACGCGAATATGTGCCTGGTGCAAGATCTAAAGATTGGGTATTAGAACGAGCTGGACAACGCGTACAAGTAATAAAAAAGGATGAAAAAGAAGGCGGTATATTAGAGTTTGGCACAGAAGTGATTACCACTGCTGACGGCACTTTATCGGTTTTGTTGGGTGCTTCTCCTGGTGCATCAACAGCTGTATCTATTATGGTGGACTTAATTACAAGGTGTTTTAAGGATGAAATTGAAACTCCTGAATGGCAGGAAAAATTAAAACTCATGATTCCATCATACGGACAGACTTTAAATGATAATCCTGCTTTATTAGATGAAATAAGACAAAATACGGCTACCGTTTTAAAACTAAACAATTAGAGATTCAATAGTAATTTACAGGCGCTGAATAATAGATTTATCTATATTCAGCGCTTTTTTTATGAAGTTTTTAATAATATTTTGATGTTTTTTACAATGTTTTCTGAGAGGTTCGTCAGCCACATCAACTGCTCTATCACTAATTGAGCTTCTTGCATTTTTAATTGAAACGCCTCTTCATCAATTGCAATTCCCTGCTTCAATTCCTTTTCACGAATATTTTTTAGTTCGGTAAATCGGATTTCCAAGTCTTCCATTAAAATATTTTCTTGAAGCTTTGCGTTATTTTCATTCAAAAGAAAAATGGCATTATCAAGTTTTTTAATAGCAGTATCAACAACTACATTAAATGCTTCAGAGGCAGTTGTCGTTTTGTGTGATTGGATGTAAGTTCCCAATGAAGCTAAAGAAGAAAGTAACGAATGATTTAAAACAGCCAGTTTGTACACTTGTGGCAATTGTTTTTGCTTCGATTTGGGTTCTTGCGTCATACGTTGGAAAGAAGCCATTAAATTACCTATTTCAATAAAGGCATTCTTGCGCGCCAAACGGTAGGAAGTCGAAATGCTTCCTTTTTTATTATAAAAAGCAGCTATTTCTTGAAGATAAATTTGATTGGCTTTGATTGCTTTTTCTAGATGTATTCGCACATTTAGAAATTCCCAGGAAGGCCATAAAAAATGGTTTGCAACAAATGCCAAAACTGCTCCGACGACTGTGTCCAGAATTCGATATTGCACTAAATCACTAATATTTGGTGTAATGATTCCATAAATGAACACAACGTACATGGTGACAAATGTGGCACTTATTTTGTAATTGACTTGCGTAAAATAAAATCCCAATAGCATGCAAGCAATAGAAAAAACACTAATAATACTCTTATCGTTTACAAGGTAAAGGATTCCAAATGCGAGTATGCCTCCCAACACAGTGCCAATTAAACGATGAAAAGATCGCTCCTTCGTCAAACCATAACCCGGTCTCATGATTACAATTATGGTCAATAATATCCAATATTCATTGTGGAATGATACAAATTTACCAATAATAAACCCCGTCATTAAGGTTATGGTTAATCGCATAGAATATCTAAAAATCGTAGATGAAAAACTAAGATTTTGGGTTAAAGTACTTAATGGATAGTATTGCGGATTGAGGAATTTTTCAAGATCCTTGTCAATTCCTTTCCAATCTTGTGCACTAAAACTAGGAGAGAACGCACGCTCTACAATTTTAATCTTTTCTACTTGTTTTTCAGCATATTGTAGCATTGTTGTCAACATAAAAACGCCTTCGGAAGCATTTTGTCTACCTAATTCATTTTCATAAGCTGCTATTGAAAGTTGTAAGGCATGCATGTCATGCAACAAAGTAGACTTATAAATGTATGTCGTGCTTTTCTTGACGCTTTTTGATAATTGTTTTAGACTAGTTGCGAGGGAATAGGCTAAGTTTTGATAGGAGTGCAACACTTTCGGATGGTCATCGAATTTTTGGTGTAACGTATTATGATCAAATGCTGTAGATAAAGCCAATTCTAAAATTTCTACCAATGAGATAAAAACAAGTAGCATTTTTCGGTTTTGATTGGAAGATCCTGAGGCACCGTGTCCGCTAACTAATACCTCTCTTATGCTTTGATGTATGGTATTAAGCTCTACTTGAAGATGTAGTTGCTTCTCGATAATAGCTTTTCTATCGGCAGTTACAGTCCATAAATCGCCTCGAAGTTTTAAATATTTAGCGGTAAGTTTTATACAATCAGCAATCTGTAATTCAACATAGCGATGCGGACTCAGGTATTGAAAAATAATCGAAATAAGTAAATAGAACAGTCCACCTGAAAGAATTAAACTGGAATGAATGATCATAGACCAACCCGTGCTGATACTCGCAAATGCTAATGAAACGGCAACCAAACAGGAAAATGAAACCATGTTGGCTCTTTGTCCATATACCGACAGCATGGCAATAAGGAAGATTAAAACCGCTAAAAAAGGATAAAAAATAAAAGGAAAAGGATAAACGAGATTAACCAGTAAATGGAGTCCCGATACTAAAAAAGCAGTAACTAGAATGCCTTTTATTTTATGTTGAATACTACTAGGAATATCACTTGGATATGCAAAAATTGCGCCTAGAGCCATAGCAAAACCCATTTGAAAATTACCATAGAAAGTGAATAATAGAACAGGGATAACTGCCGCTAATGTAACTTTTAAAGCACTAGTAAAATTGGTGCTGTCGATAATTTTTTGGATTTTGTAAAGCATATATTTGTATTGGTACAAAGGTAAGGTTTGTACGAACGATGCCAAGGATCTGTTACGCTCTTTTTGCTTAAATTTTAAATATTAGCTAATAATTAACAGAGGCTCACGCAATGTCTAATTTTTTACTATTTTTGCAAACTGAATTAATGGGATCTTTTTCCTAATTACAGTAGATAATACTTAATACAAAAACAATGATTTTACCAATTATAGGTTACGGTGATCCAGTTTTAAGAAAAGTAGGCGAGGTGCTTTCACCAGAACATCCTAATTTGAAAGAAACGATTGCTAACATGTACGAAACGATGTACAATGCTTATGGTGTTGGACTTGCCGCACCTCAAGTAGGATTAGCGTTGCGATTATTTGTAATCGATACTACGCCGTTTAGCGATGATGAAGAATTAAATGATACTGAACAAAAAGCATTAAAGGGATTCAAAAGAACTTTTATCAATGCTAAAATGATAAAAGAAGAAGGAGAAGAATGGAGCTTTAATGAAGGTTGTTTGAGTATACCTGATGTAAGAGAGGATGTATACAGAAATCCAACAATTACAATTGAATACTGTGAAGAGGATTTTGTAACTAAAACGGAAGTTTTTGACGGATTAATCGCCAGAGTAATCCAACATGAATACGATCATATTGAAGGAATATTATTCACCGATAAAATATCCTCATTGAAAAAAAGATTGAACCAAAAGAAATTAAAAAACATCTTAGAAGGGAAAACTTTTCAAGAGTACCGAATGAAATTTTTTGCTAAAAAAGGAAGATAGAACAATTTTTAGTACTCAATTTTGGTATGAAATTTGTTTCTAAATGAAAAACGAATAAGTCAAATTCTTAATAATAATTACACAAAACATGAATTTAGAAAAAATATTAGCCATTTCTGGTAAACCAGGTTTATATGTATTAAAAGTGCAAACACGTACTGGGTTTGTAGCAGAGTCATTATTAGACGGAAAAAAAATCACAGTAAACTTAAAAAGTAATGTAAGCTTACTATCTGAGATTTCAGTTTATACCTATGAAGGCGAGAAACCTTTAGCTGAAATCATGCAAACAATTGCAGATAAAGAAAATAAAGAGCAAGCAATTTCTCATAAAGAGGAAAACGGAAAATTAACTGCTTATTTCAAGGAAATTTTAGCAGATTATGACGAAGAAAGAGTATATCCTTCAGACATAAAAAAAATCCTAAATTGGTACAATATGTTGCAAGCAAAAGGGTTAATTGTAGATGAAGCGCCAGTTGCAGCTGAAACTACTACAACTTCTGAAGAAGAAGTAACAACTCCAGAAACTAAAGCTCCAGCTAAAAAAGTAAAAGCAAAAAAAGAGTAATACTACTTAACAATAATATTTAATCCTGTTCAGCTATTTTCTGAACAGGATTTTTTTATTTTTACCAAAAACATTTTCTAATGAATTCAAGACAAAATCAATTGCAAGCTTTCGAAAGATTATTGGACATTATGGATGATTTGCGTGAAAAATGTCCGTGGGACAAGAAGCAAACCATGCAAACGTTGCGTCATCTTACCATAGAAGAAACCTATGAATTGGGCGATGCCATTTTGGACAATGATTTAAATGAAGTCAAAAAAGAGCTGGGAGATTTGCTATTGCATATTGTTTTTTATGCTAAGATAGGAAGCGAAACGAGTGATTTTGATATAGCTGATGTGTGCAATGAAATTTGTGATAAACTAATTCATCGTCATCCACATATTTACAGCGATGTTGTAGTGAAAGATGAAGAGGAAGTGAAACAGAATTGGGAGAAATTAAAGTTGAAGGAAGGCAAGAAATCAGTTTTAGAAGGTGTTCCAAAAAGTTTACCTGCCTTAGTCAAAGCCAGCCGAATACAGGATAAAGTAAAAGGAGTGGGATTTGATTGGGAGGAACCACATCAGGTTTGGGATAAGGTCCAAGAGGAATTAGAAGAATTACAAGTTGAGGTTGAAGCAGGTGATCAAGATAAAATTGAAGCAGAGTTTGGGGATGTTTTATTTTCGATGATCAATTATGCTCGTTTTCTTAATGTTAATCCAGAGGACGCCCTTGAACGTACTAATAAAAAATTCATCAAACGCTTTCAATATCTCGAAAGTAAAGCGGAAGTTTTAGGAAAACCCTTAATGGATATGACCCTTGCAGAAATGGATATTTTTTGGGAAGAAGCGAAGAAGTTATAGTTTTCATTGTTCAGTTTTTATAGTAATTAACGATTAGATTTCAGTCTCGATATTTCGGGATTAGTATCCAGTTTTAAATAATTAATTTACCCATGTCAGAAAATAAAACCGAGTTAAAACGTTCCTTAGGATTAATAGATGCCACAAGTTTAGTAGCTGGTTCCATGATAGGATCTGGAATTTTTATTGTAACATCAGCAATGGCTAGGGATATTGGCTCCGCTGCTTGGTTATTGGTCATTTGGGTAGTGACAGGATTAATTACAGTCGCTGCAGCCCTAAGTTACGGCGAATTGGCTGGAATGATGCCTAATGCAGGCGGGCAATTTGTTTACATTCAGCGAGCTTACGGCAGATTAGTTTCATTCTTATACGGCTGGACCGTTTTTACGGTAATTCAAACGGGTGTCATTGCTGCAATTGCAGTTACTTTTGCGAATTATGCCGCCATCTTCTTTCCTGTTTTAGATCAAACGCTCTTTACTATTGGTACTAGTTTTGTTTTTTCGTACCAAAAAGTATTGGCTATCTTCAGTATAATTTTGCTAACGTACATCAATACCAAAGGAGTTGAGAGCGGGAAAACGGTTCAATTGATTTTCACTTCGGCTAAATTGATTGCACTTTTTGCATTGATTGTTTTGGGATTATATGTTGGTTTACAAACGGATGTTTTGTCCAATAATTTTGCAAATATGTGGGAAGCCAGCAAAACGATCGTGAATCCTGACGGAACCGTGACAGTGACAAAATTAGCAGGAATGGCTATTTTGGGTGCTGCAGGAGCAACGATTATCAACTCGTTATTTTCTAGTGATGCTTGGAATAACGTTACTTTTATTGCTGGAGAAATTAAAGAACCTAAAAAGAATATTCCTCGCAGTTTATTTCTAGGAACATTGATAGTAACAGTTATATACGTTTTAGCGAATATTGCGTATTTGGCTTTATTACCTATGCAAGGAACTCCAAACGCTGCAGATATTGCCAGTAACGGAATCATGTTTGCCAGTAACGATAGAGTAGGCGCGGCGGCTGCAAGCATGATCATGGGAAATGTAGGGGTTTTTGTAATGGCTGCGTTAATCATGGTTTCCACTTTTGGATGTAACAGCGGTTTAATTCTTTCAGGAGGAAGATTGTTTTTTGCTATGGCAAAAGATGGATTGTTCTTTAAACAAGCTACGGAGTTAAATAAAAATCAGGTTCCAGCCAAAGCGCTTTGGGTGCAGTGTATTTGGGCGTGTGTGCTTTGTATTTCGGGAAAGTTCGGGGATTTATTAACGTACGCAACTTTTGCATCGTTGTTGTTTTATATCCTAACTATTTTGGGCGTATTTATTCTTAGAAAAAAAGAACCTAATGCGGATAGGCCTTATAAAGCTTTTGGCTATCCATTTGTACCTGCACTTTATATTGTAGTAACAGTAGCAATTTGCCTCACATTATTGATTTATGATACGTTCAATACGGGATTAGGATTGTGTATAGTTGCACTTGGTATACCGGTGTATTATTTTGTAATGAATAAGAAAGAGCAAAATTAATGGAGCTATTCTGCTAGTTTTTTTAGTGCATTGATATCTTTTAAAATAATTTTTTTGCCTGTTAATTCTATCAATCCTAATTTTTTAAAATCGGATAATAAACGAATACAACTTTCAGTGGCAGTGCCAATTATACTGGCTAATTCGTCTCTTGAAAGTTGTATTTTCAAAGAATTATCTTTGTTTTTTCCAAAAGTATTATTTAGATAAAGCAGCGTTTCGGCTAATCTTTCTTTGACTGTTTTTTGGGCCAAATTCACCATGTGATCATCTGCTTCTTTTAGATCTCCACAAATACTTTTCATCACATTCATGGAAAACTGATTGTTTTTGTCAAAGTACCCCATCACTTCCGACTTTGGAATAAAACAAACCTGCATATCTTCTAGAGCTACGGCACTCAAGTTTACTGGTTCATCACTAATCATCGAGCGTTGTCCTAGTAATTCTCCTTTAGTAACTAATTTTACAATATGGTCTTTGCCGTTTGCACTCAATTTGGTTAGTTTGCATACACCATCCTTGATACAATAGATACCATTCACATTTTCACCTTCCTCAAAGATAACTTCTCCCTTTTTGATAATATGGGATGTTTTACAGTTAGAAAGTTTTAATAATTCATCTTTAGTTAAGGCTTTTAAAGAGCTAAATTCTCTGACGATACATTGTTCGCATTTGCTCATATTGCTTATCATTTATTTACAGAACAAAACTAACTCATTAATATGATAAATGTCATGTTTTAATTAACAATCGTTTAAGTACTTTGCTCTAGGTAAAATGAGCAAAGTTATGGACACACAAAACTGTTTCCATTGTGGGTTAGACATTATTAAAGAAGACGAAATTATTTTTGACACTAAAAATTTCTGTTGTAACGGTTGTAAAACGGTATACGAAATTTTCAGTCTAAATGATTTAACGTGTTATTATGATTTTGAAAAATCCCCTGGAGCAACCCCGCAAGATAGTACTGGTAAATATGATTTTTTAGACAATGAGAGTATTGCATCCAAATTATTGGAATTTCAAGAAAATTCAACCGCAATTATTTCACTTAGTATTCCACATATTCATTGCAGCTCGTGTATTTGGATTCTGGAAAATCTACAGCGTCTTCAGGAAGGAATAAGCACTTCACAGGTAAATTTTCCAGAAAAAAGGGTCCGAATCACCTTCAATCCAGAAGTTGTTTCTATCAAAACGATTGTTTATTTATTGAGTTCTATTGGTTATGAACCCTACATTAGTTTAGAAAATTATGAAACGGGAAGTGATGAAGTAGATAGAAGTTTGACTTATAAACTAGGCGTTGCTTTCTTTTGTTTTGGGAATATTATGTTGCTTTCGTTTCCGGAATATTTTGAAGTAAAAGAATTTTGGTTAGACCAATACCGAGGCTTTTTCCGCTGGTTGATTTTTGCTTTAGCGTTGCCGAGTTTCTTTTATTCGGCAAGTGGTTATTATGTCTCAGCATATAAAAGTATCAAAACTAAAATGCTCAATATTGATATTCCTATTGCTTTGGGAATCGTAGTGATGTTTGTGCGAAGTACGTTTGATATTGTTATGGATTACGGTTCTGGTTTTTTCGACAGCTTAACCGGATTGATTTTCTTTATGCTTTTAGGGAAAATGTTCCAAATCAAAACCTATAGTTTTTTGAGTTTCGAAAGGGATTTTAAATCCTATTTTCCGATAGCAATTACCAAAATCAATTCGGATTTATCAGAAGAAAGTGTGGCGATTTACGACGTTGAAAAAGGTGATCGATTACTCATCAGAAATCAAGAACTCATTCCCGTAGATGGCATTTTAATTTCGGAAAATGCAGAAATCGATTATAGTTTTGTTACCGGAGAAGCGATTCCTATTGCTAAACAATCTGGAGACAAAGTTTTTGCAGGAGGAAAACATATAGGGAAAGTAATTGAAATGGAAGTTTTACATGCTGTTTCCCAAAGTTATCTGACGCAATTATGGAGTAATGATGTGTTCCAAAAAAATGTAGAGCAAAAACACAAAACCATTACGGATAGCATTAGCCGTTATTTTACACCTTTTTTATTATTGATTGCTTTTGCAGGATTTGGCTACTGGATTTTTATTGATGCGAATATCGCTTTCAATGTGTTTACGGCAGTGCTTATTGTTGCTTGTCCTTGTGCTTTGGCATTGACGGCACCATTTACTTTTGGGAATGTATTGCGTATTTTAGGAAAACAGAAATTCTATCTCAAAAATGCGTTGGTTATTGAACAATTGGCGAAGGTAGATGCCATTGTTTTTGATAAAACAGGAACGATTACCACGAATAAAAAATCGAAAATTTCTTATGAAGGAACCGTCCTTTCCGATGAGAATTTATTGCTGGTAAAAAATGTACTTCGCGCCTCCAATCATCCGTTAAGCAGAATGTTATACGACTATTTGCCCAATCCAATTTTGCAAAGTAAGTCAGGAAATGATGCCAAAAAGTTTAAAGTGGATCATTTTGAAGAAATCACCGGAAAAGGAATTCAAGCACAGATTTTTGGTCAACAAATCCAGATAGGTTCTGCCGATTTTGTTGAAAAGTTGGAAGAGAATAACGTTCAGCAAACCTCGGTTCACATAAAGATAAATGATGTGTATTACGGAAAATTTATTTTCAATAATCAATATAGAGAAGGACTTGAAAATCTTTTCAAAAATTTAAGCAATACCTATCAAATCATGGTTTTATCAGGTGATAATGAAGGCGAACGCGCTACTCTAGAACAACTTTTGCCGAAAGGCACGGAGTTAATTTTCAATCAGAAACCGGAACAAAAATTAGAATTTATTAAAAAATTACAGGAAAACGGCAAAAATGTAATGATGGTAGGCGATGGATTGAATGATGCCGGGGCTTTAGCGCAAAGCAATGTAGGAATCTCCATTTCTGAGAATGTTAATGTTTTTTCACCAGCTTGTGATGCTATTTTGGATGCCAGCGAGTTTCAAAAATTGAATTATTTCTTGAAATTATCAAAGAATTCAATTACTACTATCAAAATGAGTTTTGGGCTTTCCTTATTGTACAATGTAGTGGGATTATCGTTTGCGATTACTGGGAATTTATTGCCTCTGGTTGCAGCTATTATAATGCCTTTGAGTACAATAACCATTGTAAGTTTTGTTACGATGATGAGTAGTTATTATGCAAATAAAAAATAGAATTGTGTACGTTTTTGAGGTGTGCTTTCACATAGATTTAACAGATATTAGTAAGTATGACAAATGTCATATTTTACTCCAAAACGTAAAAGTAACTTTGTCAACACAAATTAAGGTATGAGTGTCATTTATTTATTAATCTCCATCAGTATAATAGTCGCCATTGGTTTCTTTATTGCTTTTATACGAGCAGTAAAAACTGGTCAATATGACGATGATTACACCCCTTCCGTCAGAATGCTATTTGACGACGAATTAATACAGCCGAAAGTTGAAAAACCAAAAGTCAAAAGTGACTAGACTTTGTGATATTCAACAGTAATTTTTAAAATTTTTCAATCATTTAATTTTTTTATTTATGGAAATGCAGCAGTTTTATTATGATAACAAAATTGTAAAAAACTTCATTTACGCGACTATTGTTTTTGGAGTAGTAGGAATGTTAGTAGGACTTACATTGGCCTTTATGTTTCTTTTTCCAAATATTACCGATGGGATTTCGTGGTTGAGTTACGGTCGATTAAGACCTTTACACACCAATGCGGTTATTTTTGCCTTTGTAGGGAACGCAATGTTTGCGGGTATTTACTACTCTTTGCAACGCTTGTTGAAAGCCAGAATGTTCAGTGATTTTTTGAGTAATCTTAATTTCTGGGGCTGGCAATTAATTATTGTTGCAGCAGCCATATCATTACCGTTGGGGTATAGTTCTTCTAAGGAATATGCCGAATTAGAATGGCCAATAGATATCGCAATTGCATTAATTTGGGTTGTTTTTGGTATCAATATGATTGGAACTATTATAAAACGTAGAGAGCGCCATTTGTATGTTGCTATCTGGTTTTACTTGGCGACATTCGTTACGGTTGCAGTTTTGCATATTTTCAATAGTTTATCATTACCGGTTTCTGGAATGAAAAGTTATTCCGTGTACGCAGGGGTTCAAGATGCCTTGGTGCAATGGTGGTACGGTCATAATGCGGTTGCATTTTTCTTGACTACACCTTTTTTAGGATTGATGTACTATTTTGTTCCAAAAGCGGCAAACCGTCCGGTATATTCTTATAGATTGTCCATTGTTCACTTTTGGTCGTTGATTTTCATCTACATCTGGGCAGGACCGCACCATTTATTATATTCTGCTTTGCCTAACTGGGCGCAAAATTTAGGAGTTGCTTTCTCTATTATGCTTTTAGCGCCTTCATGGGGTGGAATGATAAACGGATTATTAACCTTAAGAGGGGTTTGGGATAAAGTACGTGTAGATCCAGTTTTGAAATTCTTTGTGGTAGCTATTACTGGTTACGGAATGGCAACTTTTGAAGGTCCGATGTTATCCTTGAAAAACGTAAATGCTATTGCGCATTATACAGATTGGATTATTGCTCACGTTCACGTTGGCGCATTGGCTTGGAACGGATTTATGGCTTTTGGTATGATTTATTGGTTGGTTCCTAGAATGACTAAAAGCAATTTATATTCTCTTAAGTTAGCAAATTTCCATTTTTGGATTGGTACTTTAGGGATTATCTTATACACGATTCCAATGTATGTTGCTGGTTTTTTACAAGCATCGATGTGGAAACAATTTAATCCAGACGGAACTTTAACGTATGGTAACTTTCTGGAAACAGTAACTCAAATTATGCCAATGTATTGGATGAGAGCTATTGGCGGAACCCTTTATTTAATTGGAATGTTTACTTTGGTGTATAACATTATTCAAACGGTTCGATTGGGTTCTAAAATTGAAGACGAATTAGCGATGGCTCCTGAGTTAATAAAAATTAGTGCAGGAAGAGTAAAAGGAGAGAAATTCCACCCTTGGTTAGAAAGAAAACCTATCCAGTTAACTATTTTGGCAACTGTTGCAATCTTAATTGGAGGTGTTATCCAAATTGTTCCTACAATTATGGTTAAATCTAATATTCCGACCATTGCCAGTGTCAAACCATATTCTCCACTAGAATTAGAAGGACGTGATTTATACATCCGTGAAGGTTGTGTAGGATGTCACTCGCAGTCTGTTCGTCCTTTCCGAAGTGAGGTAGAACGTTACGGACCACAATCTAAAGCAGGGGAATTTGTTTATGACCATCCATTTCTTTGGGGATCAAAACGTACAGGTCCAGATTTATTAAGAGTGGGTGCAAAATACAATGACAATTGGCATTTTAACCACTTCTGGAATCCACAAAGTATCTCTGCAGGATCTATTATGCCAGGTTACAAATGGTTGTTTGACAATAAACCGATGGATGTTTCTTTGACTCAAAAGAAAATGGAGGTTATGGCGACACTTGGAGTTCCTTACACAGAAGCTCAGATTGCAAGTGGTTTAGATGATTTAAGAAAACAAGCTGTTTCAATTGAAGAAAACTTGAAAAATGATCCCGATTTTGTAAAAAGTTATAACGAAAGCAAGAAAAAAGCCGAAGCCAGAGGAGAGAAATTTGTTCCAATGAACGAAAGAGAAATCGTTGCCTTAATTGCTTATATGCAAAGACTAGGAACCGATATTAAAGTAAAAGATAATATTAAAAAATAAAAGTCATGTTCGAACAAATAAAACACAATATGGAAACGATTGAAGGTGTGGCGATATATCCCATCGTATCCCTATTAATTTTTTTCTTCTTTTTCGTTGGTCTCGGCCTATGGGTTTTCTCCTATACAAAAGAAACGATTACTGAATTAAGTCAAATTCCATTGAGAGAGAACTAAATAGTTTAATTTTTTAAAATTTATAAAATGAAAAAATTAATTCCAGTATACGTTAGGGTACCTGTTATTTTCTTTGCCGTAATGATGGCAATGGAGTATTTTATCGACTCAGGAGATCGTCCTGCTTTTATAAAATTCCCAATTGTTTCCGTATTCTTATTTGTGTTTCTTTTTCTTTTGATAGCAATTGAAATTACCGTGAGTGCAGTAGATACTATTACGTATCACCTGTTGACCGAGGAACAAAAAATCCAATTAAATGAAGCACTTGATTTAAGTTTCAAGGATAGTGAATGGTACAAGAAATTGATGGCAAAATTGACTAAAACTGAACCTTTAGAAAGTGAAGGTCAGCTTTTATTAGATCATGATTATGACGGCATCAAAGAGCTTGACAATAATTTGCCGCCATGGTGGGTGTATTTGTTTTATGCATCAATTGTTTTTGGAATTGTTTATATGGTTCGATACGAAGTTTTAGGAGCTGATAATCAGGAGATGGAGCTTAAAAAAGAAGTCGCTCAGGCCAAAATTGATATTGCAGAATACATGAAAACCGCACCGGATATGATGGATGAAAAAACGGTGACCTTACTGACAGATCCTACAGATTTAGCAGCTGGAAAAGAAATATTTACAACCAATTGTGCGGCCTGTCACAGAGCTGACGGTGGTGGACAAATTGGACCAAATCTAACGGATGATCAATGGATTTTAGGTGGCGGAATAAAAAATGTATTTCATACTTTGGTAAATGGAGGACGTGACGGAAAAGGAATGATTTCTTGGAAAGGCACATTGAAACCTAAAGAAATGCAGAAAGTTGCCAGTTATATCTTATCCTTAAAAGGAAGTAACCCACCAGATGCTAAAGCTCCAGAAGGTGATGTTTGGGTAGAAGAAAAGGGTGCTGTTGCAGTTAAATAACTATTAGAAACACACGTTTTTATTTAGCTTAAGAATTTTAATAATTATTTTGAACTTGTGTTTTAAATAAAAAAAAATGTCAAAATTACCAGACGAAGCATTTAGAGATACCATAGGAACTATTGATGTAGAAGGAAACAGAAAATTTATTTTTCCTAAAAAGCCTTCAGGAAAGTTCTATGATTACAGGAAATGGGTGAGTTATTTTTTACTGATAGTCCTTGTTGCGAATCCTTTTATAAAGATAAATGGGAATCAGTTCATGATGTTCAACATATTAGAACGTCGATTTAATATTTTAAGCTTTCCTTTTTGGCCGCAGGATATTTATCTGTTTGTACTCTTTATGATAATCGGGGTCGTTTTTGTTATCCTTTTTACGGTGATTTTTGGACGGATATTTTGCGGATGGATTTGCCCACAGACCATCTTTTTAGAAATGGTTTTCCGTAGAATCGAATATTGGATAGAAGGCGACCGTGGTGCCCAAATTCGTTTGGAAAAACAAGAATGGAACGGAGAAAAAATAAGAAAGAAAACCTTCAAATGGACAATTTTCTTAATCATTTCATTTTTTATTGCCAATGTCTTTCTCGCGTATCTCATCAGTAGTGACAAGTTGCTTTTAATGATTGAAGAAGGACCAGAAAACCATGTGAGCACGCTGATTTCATTATTGATTTTTACAGGAGTTTTCTATTTTATTTTTGTATGGTTTAGAGAACAGGTTTGTATTATTGCTTGTCCTTACGGAAGATTACAAGGGGTTTTACTAGATGATAAATCGATAAATGTGGCTTACGATTTTATTCGTGGCGAAAAAGAAGTTGGCCGTGCTAAATTCAACAAACAAGAAGACAGAGCGACTACTGGAAAAGGCGATTGCATAGATTGTAAACAATGTGTAAATGTTTGTCCAACCGGAATTGACATTCGTAATGGGACACAAATGGAATGTATCAATTGTACCGCTTGTATTGATGAATGCGATACAATTATGGATAGCGTTGGTTTACCAAAGGGACTTATACGATACGCTTCTGAAGACGAAATTGAGAAAAAAGTAGCGTTCAAGCTTACCCCTAGAATGAAAGGCTATTCAGCTGTATTATTCATTCTAACAGGAATTTTGATTGGATTATTGTTCTTGCGTTCTGATGTTGAAGCCAGTATTTTAAGATTGCCAGGACAATTGTTTCAGCACAAAGGCGATAATATAAGTAACATTTATACTTTTAAAATTATCAATAAAACAAATAATGACTTTGACGATATTCATTTTAAACTTGTGGGTATAAATGGAAGTTTAAAAGTGGTTGGAAAGCAAGAGTTAAAAGTGCCTAGACAAGGGATGAATGATGGAACACTGTTTATTGAAATCAACCAAAATTTATTAGACAGTGATAAAACAAAACTGAAGATTGAGGTGTATAACGGAAATAAAAAAATTGAAACAACGACTACTAATTTTTTAAGTCCGCGAAGTTTTGATTAAATAGTATGAAATTCAAGGTTCAAAATATAAATATAATAGTATGAAAATTAGCTGGGGAACAGGAATCGTAATCGCTTTTGGTTTGTTTATAACCTTCATTTTATATTTTGTTTTTACGGTTCAATCCGATTCAAAATACGATAATGAGTTAGTGGTAGAAGAATATTACAAGCATGATGCACATTTTGGAGATGAAATGGCACGTATACAAAATGCAGCTGATTTGACGCAAAAGCCAACAATTACAAGTGTTGCAAACGGAATTGAAATAGTTTTTCCAAAAGTTTTTGATCCAAAAAAAATTAAAGGTAAAGTGTCCCTTTACAGACCGTCTAACAAAAAATTAGATTTTGAAATTCCAATTTCACTATCTGATGCTACTACTTTGCTCATACCTAAAAAAAGTTTGGCAGGCGGTCGATGGGACATTAATATGGAATGGCAATACGATGGAAAATTGTATTTGACTAAAGAAACGATATATATTAATTAGGCTTAAAGTTAAAAGTCAGAAAGCCCAAGAATTGGCTTTAAGAATTTTTACTTTATGACATTAGAATAAAACAATGCTTTACACTGCCTTCATTTTCGGTTTAATAAGTAGTTTTCACTGCATAGGAATGTGCGGTCCTATTGCTATGATGTTGCCTGTAGACAGAACGAATCAGACTAAAAAAGCAACTCAAATCATCACCTATCATTTAGGAAGAGTATCGGCGTATGCCACTATTGGCTTTGTTTTTGGTCTGCTGGGAAAAGGTTTTTTTATGGCAGGTTTGCAACAAAACTTATCTATATTCATTGGTGTAGCCATGATTATTGTAGTGGTAATTCCAGACAAACTTTTTGCGAAATACAATTTTTCAAAACCTGTTTTTAAATTAATATCAAAGATAAAAACAGCTTTAGGAAGTCAGTTTAGAAACAAGAGTTACAAATCCCTTTTTACTATTGGTGTACTGAATGGCTTTTTGCCTTGCGGAATGGTTTATGTTGCCTTGTTTGGTGCTATTGCCATGCAAAGTGAAAGTTTGGGTGTTTTGTATATGATTCTATTTGGGTTAGGAACCGTTCCCTTGATGAGCAGTGTAGTGTACATCAATTCATATCTCACAATTCCTATTCGAAACCGAATCCAAAAAGCAATTCCATATGTAGCAGTTTGTATTGGCTGCTTATTTATTTTAAGAGGATTGGGATTGGGAATTCCTTATATTTCTCCGTCGAATATGAGTTTGTTTATTCAAGAAAATCCAAACTGTCATTAAATTTTAGATCTTATAGGATATGAAAAAGCACGCCATTTCGCGTGCTTTTTTTGTATATTATAAAACATTAAATTGTCATTGAAAACAAAGTAGTTTCTGGTGCTTTTCTTTTCAAGCGTAAATCGAATGCCATACAAATATTACGAACATAAGGTTTTCCTTTTTCTGTAACGGTAATGCCATGGTCATTAATTACTAGCAATTCGTCATTTTCCATTTCTTTCAATTGTAATAATACATCTGGAATTTCATTAAAATAATCGGCTATATTTTTCCAGGAAGTTTCAAATTGGCACATTAAATTCAGAATGTGCTTGCGGATGATGAGGTCTTCATTAGTTAATAAATGCCCTCTAAAAACCGGTAATTTGTTCCATTCTAGTATTTGATAATAATCTTCTAAATTTTTTACATTCTGTGCAAAACTAGACCAACTGTCACTGATGGAAGAAACGCCTAATCCAATCATTAATTCTGTTTTAGACGAACTGTATCCCATGAAATTACGGTGCAATGTGCCATTTTGGAAAGCATCGAATAAACTGTCAGTCTCCAACGCAAAATGATCCATTCCTATTTCATGATAGCCATTTTCAGATAATAATTTTTTACCCGTTTCATAAAGCGCTCTCTTTTTATCATCTTTTGGAATGTCTTCGTCGTTAAAACCGCGCTGTCCATTGCCTTTAATCCAAGGAACGTGAGCGTAACTATAAAATGCCAATCGGTCGGGTTGTAATGATTTTGTTTTCTCAATCGTATCAATTACATCCTCTATTTCCTGAAAAGGCAATCCAAAAATAATATCATGACCTATAGAAGTATACCCGATTTCTCGAGCCCAAAACGTAACTTTTGCTACATTATGAAAAGATTGTAAACGATGAATTGCTTTTTGAACTTTCTCAGAATAATCCTGAACACCAAAACTCACTCTTCTAAAACCTAAATCGTAAAGCTTTTGCAAATGTTCGTGAGTTGTATTATTCGGATGGCCTTCAAAACTAAATTCATAATCTTTGGCTTTTTTAGCATGAACAAAGATGCCATTTATTAAATCCTCTAAATTTTTTGTAGAAAAAAATGTGGGAGTTCCACCACCCAAATGAATCTCTTTTATAGTTGGCTTTTCTCCAAGAATCTTGCAATATAAGGTCCATTCTTTCAAAACGGCTTCTATATATGGATTTTCAACGCCGTGATTTTTGGTGATTCGCTTGTTACAGCCACAAAAAGTACATAGGCTTTCGCAAAAAGGCAAATGAATATACAAACTAATGCCTTCTGAAGAACCACTCGCTTGAAAGGATGTATTTAATCTTTTAGCCCAAATTTCATCCGTAAAATCTGTCTCGTCCCAGTATGGAACTGTAGGATAACTGGTGTATCTTGGTCCAGGAACATTATATTTTTGTAGTAAGGAATTTTTCATGGCAAAATCATTTATCGTTGTTCAAAAGTAGAACGACTACTCAACTATTAAAATGATAATTATCATATTGAAGAAACCTTTTGTAAAAAAAAGAGGCTGTCTTTATTGGACAGCCTCGGGATTATTTTTGACGTAAATTTGAAATTTACTCTATTTTCAAATTTCTCAATTGTTTGAGTTTATCTTTCCAAACATCTAAACTTTCTTTATGGATAGCGATGTTTTTACGAACTTCTAGTACTATAGAATTCTCTTTTTTAGCATTTCTAGTATTGGTAAAAAATTGAATATTGTTCTCCAATTGGAAAATTTCATTCTGAACTTCTTCAATTTTTCGCATCAAGAATATTTTCTCATTATCCAGTTTGCGCGTATCATTACTCTCTGATAAATGATCCATTCTATTAGCAAAACGCATCATTTCAGTATCTTTTTTACTCAAACTCAATTTTTCAAAAAGGGCATCCAAAATTTTATTGAATTTCCCTTCAATATGTCTTCTTGGAAATGGCACTTTACCAAAGTTTTTCCATGTTTCAATATGCAATTTGATAGCGTCTAAATCAGTTTTGTGATCGCCGGTCAACTCAAATTCTCTCAACGTTTCCAAGTAGGCTTTTTTACTGTCAAATGCAGCTACTTCCTCTGTGTTCTCTTCATGTTTCTGCTCTTTTACCTTATCAAAATAATGATTGCAAGCATCTTTAAACTCTTTCCAGATCTTATCAGAATATTTTCTTGGAACATGACCTATCTGTTTCCACTCATCCTGTATCTGTTTCATGATTGGAGTAGTCACAACAAAATCTACACTTTCTTGTAATTCTCGAGCTTTAGCAACAAGAGCATTTTTCTTGCTTAAATTATCGTTTTGATCTTTTTTAATGTCTTTATAAAAGGAGTTTTTGAAAGAATTAAAGTTTCTAACAGCTGTTTTAAAATTAGTCCAAGTTTCCTCATTCACATCTGATGGTACTTTTCCAGCAGCAAAAAAAGCTGTGCGCAGCGCTTCTACCTTTTCTATTTGAGCCAGCCATTGAGAATGTGCATTGACTTTTTCAGTTGCCAAAACTTCAATTTTAGCAATAATTTCTTTTTTCTTTTCTAAATTCTCAAGTTCAGTTCCTCGTTGATTTTCGAATAAAACTTCCCTTTTATCATGCATTTGCTTGGTCAAATCACTAAACTTGTTCCAAATTACATCACGATGTTCTCTGGAAACAGGACCAATGTCTTCCTTCCAAATTCGGTGTAAATCTTGAAGTTCTCGAAACGCTTTGTTGATGTCAGCTTCGTTAACCAATTCTTCAACACGTGCTACGATCTTTTGTTTTTGCTCTAAGTTATGTTTGAAATCTAAATCTCTTGCTTCCCGGTCAAGATGCAAATAATCGTAGAAGTTTTCCACATGAAAATGAAAATTGTTCCAAACATGGTTGTATTTATCTTTAGGAATTGGTCCAGCAGTTTTCCATCGTTCTCTTAAATCATTAAAATGTTTTAAAGTGTCTTTGATGTTTGCTTGCGGATTTATCAATTCTTTTAATTCCTCAACAATAGCCAGACGATTTTCTAAATTCGTTTTTAGATTGGTTTGTAAACTCTTGAAATGGTTATTTTTAGTATCTCTAAATTGAGTATAATATTTGTCAAATTGAGACTTTAATGGCGAATGGTATTGAAAATCTTCATTTGGATCTTGATTTTCTGCTAGAAATTCCTCTTTTTTTTCCTCAAGAAGATGATTGTATTTAGCTAGAAATGCTTTTTTTATTTCCTCAATATGCTCCTTAAATGAAAGAACTTTTTCATTAGAAACTAAATTTTTCAACTCGTCAACCAAAGCTTCAAGCGATAAAGTATCATAATTTTGCATCGGGATTTCGTGACGTTCCTTCAACGTTTCATCCTCACTTTCGGCAGCATTAGTGTCAGCAATGGCATCTAGTACCGTCTGATTTTCGGTTTCTAAAATAAGAGCATCAGTAAGTTTTACCTCTTCAGCAATAGCTTCTACAGTGTCTTCATTAGGGGTACTAGCTGTTTGTTTAACTGTTTCCGTTTCCATGACAGTTGCTTCCATTTCATTAAAAGCAACAGCATTGTTTTCTAAATTTCCATCTGCTTCATGCAGGTTATCGTTCTTTTCTTCTAACATTTTTTCAATGTATAAGGGTTTTGTTTTTTTTATCGAGTTCGAAAGATACTAAAGGCGTATGAAATTTCAAAACAATTCCTTTATTTAAAGTCGTTTTAGGTTGTTTAATAGATTTTTATGGAGCAATTTCCTGCTGTACGCTATATCTTTTTTGAGCGCCAAAAGGCCGCTCAAAAAAGGATGCCGCTTCCATCAGGGCTAGGGATTTTTGTTAGAAGTAGAACGTACTTGTTAAGTTGTCAAAAATAAATACGCAAATTAGTATAGTCCTTACTTAAAAAAAAGCTTGTAAAAAGATTGGTTATTATTTTGATTATTTATTCCAAATCTTCCAAGCTTTTTCAGCCTGAAAAATAAGCATATCCAAACCATTTTTAATTTGAGCTCCGTGTTGTTTTGCTTTTTTTAGAAATTGAGTTTCAGCCGGATTGTAAATTAAATCATAAGCAATGTGGGTATCGGTGAAAAACTCATAAGGAATTAACGGAAACGCTTCTACGTTAGGACTTGTTCCTACTGGTGTAGCGTTAATTATGATGTGGTAATTATCAAAGGTAGTGGCGTTTATTCGCTTGTAATCAATAGTGTTTTCCTTGAGTTCTCTAGAAACAAAAGTGTAGGTTATCCCTAGTTCGTCAAGAGCAAATGCAACTCCCTTAGACGCGCCGCCAGTTCCTAAAATGAGCGCTTTTTTATGGTGCGGAAGTAATAAAGGCTGCAATGACTTTTTAAAGCCATAATAGTCAGTATTATAGCCTTTTAGCTTCCCTTTTTTTGTTATTTTTATGGTATTTACGGCGCCAATTAGAGTTGCTTTTTTTGATAACGTATCCAAAAAAGGAAGTATCGTTTCCTTGTACGGAATGGTAACATTCAATCCTTTTAAATCCGAAGTGTTTTTAATTACCTCTGCAAAGGCATCAATTTCGGGAATATCAAAATTTTCATACGTACAACCAGCAAAGTTTTCGCTATTGAATTTATCTGTAAAATAGCCTTTAGAAAATGAATAGCTAATATTGCGTCCTAATAATCCAAAGCGTTTTCTAACTGTATCAACCATTACTGTTTTTTATGTTTTGCAATGTAATTCTGAACCATTTTTTTGGCCCAAACCACAGGAAATAAATCTTCTAGTAATATGTAATTTTCAAAATTTAATCGCATTCCGTTACTCAAGTGAAATTTTGCTTTGGTATTGTCTGTTAGCATAAAGTATAATCCAGCCAAACGATATTCAATTTCGTATGCTTCAGGAAAATATTCACAAGCTTGCAGTAACGTTTGAATAGCACTTTCAAATTCGCCTAAGAATTGAAGGATATCGACCCAAAACAACCAGGTTTCTAAACCAGTTTCGCCAAATTCTACTGCTTTGCGATACCCAAATTCTGCTTCTTCAAAAAAGTTCATTTGTTTGTTGATACTGGCAAAACGTTTCCAATACAGTCGATTTTGGTTGTCAATGGCTAATGCTTTATTGACAAAGAACAATGCTTTTTGATAATTTTTTTGACGTACATAAAAGTCAGTAATGGCAATCCATCCTTTGTCTAAGAGCGGATCTTCATGTACCGTTTGGTTAAAATATTTTAAGGCCAAGGCTTTGTTACCAAGTCTTTCGTAACATTTTCCTATTCGCAATAGCGCGTAGGAAGTAGCATCGTCTAATTCGATTGTACGGTTGTAATTTTCAATGGCTTTGTCATATTTTTTTAAGCGCTCGTAGGCTTTTGCCTTTTCCATAAAGGCACCCATAAACTCATCATCTATCAAAGTAGCATATTCGAAAGCTCTGATGGCATTTTCATATTCTTTTACGCTGTAATGCAAACGTCCCAATTGGTGCCAAGCAATTTCGCTATATGGATTTTTGTCAATGTATTTTTTTATATAACTGATGGCATCTTGATTTTGATCTAAAAATTCAAAACAATAGACAATGTTGTACAAGGCAGATTGATCTTCTAAATCCTCTTCAAGACATTTGATAAAGCTATTTTTTGCCATTTCAAGATTGTCCATAAAAAGATATTCCATGCCTATTAAATTATAGACATCAGCAAAATCATCTGTATATTTTAAGGCTGTTTTTAATAATTCAACTGCTTTTTCGTGTTGGTCCCTTTTAGAGCAGATGTTTGCTTTTTGAATATAAATTTCTTCATTGGTTGGTTCGATGGCATACAACTCATTCAATAGCTTTTCGGCTAATTCGAGTTTGTCGTCATATACTAACATTTCAACTTGCACTAATTTTAATCCTGATGACTTTGGGTGTTGCTCCAAGGCCAATTTGAGTGCTTTTTTTGCCAAACTAGCCTTACCCATATCAAGATAATGAAGAATAATTTCTTCAAATTCTTCGGAGTCAAAAAAGAGTACTTTGTTGGTTTTCAACATCGATTCAAATTTAGACAGAGATAAGTTATAGTCTTCTTCTTCGTTGCTTAATTGCATACTGTGTTTTTTAATTGAGCCTTATTAAAATTAGGCATTCGTGCATGTAATGTGAGGGAAAATTGGAATTGTTGTGAACAATTTAATTAACAAATTTCATTGTCAACGGCAAAAATCATTTTCAATAAATAGATTTCTAATTAACGAGATCTCTTAGCCCCGATAGCAGTGAAAATCCTTTTATGGCGGCGTTCGCCATAAAAGATTATAACGGATAGCGGGAAACAGCTCCTGAAAAATTACTTTCTATTATAAATTTCATCCATTACCTCTAGCATTATTGCACAACCTTCTCGAATTTCTTCTTCAGAAATAGTAAGTGGCGGTGTGATTCGGATTGCAGTTCCCTCGAATAACAACCAAAATAATATGAGTCCTTTGTCTTGACATTTAAGAATTACTTCATTCGTGATATCAGCACTTTTAGTCATCGCTGCGAGCATCAATCCTTTTCCTCTTATTTCTTGTATCAAAGGATGTACCAAAAGGGCACGAAATAGATTTTCCTTTTCTAAAGCTTCGGCCATTAAATGGGTTTCAGTTATTTCTTTCAAAGTAGCCAAACAAGCTGACGCAATGACAGGATGTCCCCCAAAAGTGGTAATGTGACCCAACTTAGGATTAGTACTCAATAAATGCATCATATCAGATGAAGCAGTAAATGCGCCTACGGGCATGCCACCACCCATTCCTTTACCCATTACAACTATATCTGGAACGACGTCGTAATTTTGGAATCCAAAAAGGGCTCCTGTTCGTCCAAAACCCGGCTGAATTTCATCTAGAATCATCATGGCGCCTACCTCGGTGCATCGTTTTCGTACTTTTTTTAGAAAATCATTCTGCGGTTGAATGAATCCTGCACCACCTTGAATCGTTTCTAAAATAATCCCGGCAGTTTTGGTAGTAATCTTTTGTAAATCGTCTTCGTTATTGAAGGTAATAAAATCTACATCAGGTATCAAAGGACGGAAAACTTGCTTGCGTTCTTCAAAGCCCATAACGCTCATCGAACCCATAGTGTTGCCATGGTACGCATTATGACAGGATATCAATTGGCTTCTTCCGGTGGTTCTTCTTGCTAATTTTAGTGCTCCTTCAATAGCTTCTGTCCCAGAATTAACTAAATACGTGGTGTCTAAAGGAGCAGGTAGTAACGAAGCTAAAAGCTTGCAATATTCAACCGCTGGACTTTGCGAATATTCGCCGTAAACCATTACATGAGAATATTTATCAAGTTGGTCCTTAATAGCTTGATTGACTCTTGGGTGTTGGTGTCCCAGGGAACAAGCAGAAACTCCGGCCACAAAATCAAGGTATTTTTTGTCATTGGTTGCGTATATGTAGGAACCTATAGCATGCGAAATTTCCATACCCAATGGATAGGGAGAGGTTTGTGCTTGATATTTAAGGAAATCGGTATTCAAAATGTATAAGTTTATTCGTTTAATTTTTTATTCCTATTTAGAAAAACTGAGTACCGCAACTGCGCACTATTTTTTAGTTTTCTTCTTATCGTAATTCAAAGTTTCTTTTCGGATTTTCATCGGAATGGCTTCTTTTGCGACTGCTGCTTTTGTTGCTTTGGCTAATTTTTCATTGTCCTCGTTTTCTTCAGGAGGGAAAATGTCATCCTTAGATTTGATTCGTTCGTCACCGCGCCAGACTAATCCTCTCAATTTCCTGGCATTTTCTGGCAATTCTTTTTCAGGAAAAATATCACCATCTACTTGCTGGAAAAAGGTAATAGTTTCAATTTCATTTTTTTCTAAAATAAGATTGATTTTGCTACTCTTGTTTTTATTAATGCCAATGAGCTCCTGCGCATCATTCCGCATATAATAGATCACTTCGGCATTTTTTACAATATCGACATCGTGTAGTTTTCCTTCTTCAAATTTACCGTAAAGATTTTGTCCTTTTACTTGATTGTAACCGGTTCCTAAAGTATCCCTGGAGACTATAAATGTGTTTTCAAGCACTTTAAGAGAATCTAGTTTTTGGGTGGTGTTGTTACCAATGAGGTGCATAATATCGCCTGTAATTTGGCTTTCGGCATTCCAAAGTATGGGATTTCCAATCATTTTTGTCAAAGCAGTTTTAGAACTCGAATGAATCGAATCACATTTGCCACTCATGTCTGTTTTATAAAACCGAACATTATTAAAGGCTCGGATAATTCGGTTCCCCTCTTTTCCCGTAACCATCAATTTTTTTCCGTGGATGTAAACAGAATCATTTTCTACAAAATTTACGGCAACTGCTCGCTTAGTTACGTACATAGAATCTAGTTTTTTATACACTTCAGCATAATGTCCTTTTACAATGCCCCGATTGATGGAATCAGTTATTTTTACATTACGTGTTGCCGATGCAAATTCTCGATTGCGATCATAATACAGACTGTCGCCTTTTATCACTCGATCATCGTACCTGATATAAGATTTATTTAGAAAATGAGCTAGATTTTTTTTAGTATCATAAAACCCTTTTTCAGTATAAATATAATTGGCTTTGCTGGTAATGGTCGAGGGTCCAAAAAGATACGAATGTCCTGAATTGCTAAAATAATCTAGATGATTCGACTTGATTACATAAGTAGGATTTGTGATTGTAACTGCGGTCAAGAATTGAAACTTCTTTTGTTTTACAAAATACCTTCCTGCATTACTTTTTAGAGTATTGTCTTTATTGGTAATGGTTCCTGGAGTATCATAAAAAACTTCTTGAATATTTCTATCAAAATTAATGATTTCAGTAACTAAAGTAGCATCTGGTGAACTCATCACTGCATCTCCCGAAGCATATGCTTTTTTTACATTTCCGTTGTATTCAGCGTATTTACTGTTCAAAAACAAAGTATCGCCTTGTACCATTTGAACATTTCCAAAGGCTTTTATATAATTTTCTTTTTGAAAATAATACGCTTTATTGCACGTCATAACAACACCATCATGATTGACTCTTACGTTTCCAATAAGCAATAAAGCATCTGGAATTTCTGTCTGGTTGACATCAGCAAAATCAGAGTTTTCTACAATTATTTTTTTTGGAGCTTGCGCCAAAACCAACTGTACAGTCAATAAAAATGATAGTTGAGTAAGGAAAAAAAGTATTTTCTTCAATGGATTTAATTTTTGTCAAATTTATGAAAAAGGAAACAATCCTAATCCATATTAGGATTTATTTATAATTAGTCCAAGGCAGGAAATTCTTTTATGAGATTGTATTAAAGTTATCAACAAATTCAGAAACTCTTTCGTTGTAGTTTATCTATCGAAGGTTCATTTTTATTAATTTTTGATAGGCTACTACTTGAACTATTTTAAAAATAGTAAATTTAAAAACTGATAGTCATTTTGCAATAATGAATCAAAATCAGAATAAATAATTTCATAAAATGAAAAAAGTATCTACTGTTGTCGGGATTAGCATGCTGCTTTTAGTTAGTGGATGTAAAACGAAAGATTTAAAAATGAATACTGTACAAAAAGTGTCAGTCTCTCCTAAAAAGGAAGTCGTTTATCAGGTTTTTACTCGATTATTCGGAAACAAAAATACTACTAACAAACCTTGGGGAACCTTAGAAGAAAACGGAGTAGGGAAGTTCAATGATTTTACACCTAAAGCGCTGCAGGAAATTAAGGATTTGGGTGTAACTTATATTTGGTACACAGGGGTTCCGCACCATGCTTTGATACAGGATTACACTGCAGTTGGAATTTCTAATGATGATCCAGAAATTGTCAAAGGTAGGGCTGGTTCCCCTTACGCCGTGAAAGATTACTATAATGTAAATCCTGATTTAGCTATAAACCCAGCAAATCGTTTGGAGGAATTTGAAGCTTTGATTGCACGAACGCATCAAGCGGGATTAAAAGTAATTATCGATATAGTTCCCAATCATATTTCTCGTAAATATGAAGGTAAAAATAATCCGGTTGGTGTGAAAGATTTTGGTGCGAATGACGATGTAACTGTTGCCTATAAAAGAGATAATAACTTTTATTATATACCAAATTCAAATTTCGAAATACCAGAAACTATCAAGCCACTAAACGGTGAAAAAAATATATTAGTAGATGGGAAATTTGATGAAAATCCGGCAAAATGGACAGGTAATGGTTCGCGAATGGCTAGACCGGATAAAAATGATTGGTATGAAACAGTAAAAGTTAATTATGGAATTCGCCCAGATGGTTCTAAAGATTTTCCAGAGCTTCCTGCTGGTTTTGAAACCAAATCCCATAAGGAGCATTATGATTTTTGGAGAGGAAAAGAAGTGCCCGACTCTTGGAATAAATTTAGAGATATCGCTTTGTATTGGACAGCAAAAGGAGTAGATGGTTTTAGATATGATATGGCCGAAATGGTTCCCTATGAATTTTGGAGCTATATGAATTCTGCTATCAAAGTCAATAATCCAGATGCTTTTTTATTGGCCGAAGTATATAATCCAAAAGAATATCGCAATTATATTCATTTAGGAAAAATGGATTATTTGTATGATAAGGTAGAAACGTATGATAAATTAAAGGATGTCATTCAAGGGAAATCGTCGCCAGATGGATTGTCTGCCATACAAAACGGATTGGCAGATATTGAACATCACATGTTGCATTTTCTAGACAATCATGATGAGCAGCGATTGGCAAGTCCAGAATTTGCAGGAACGCCACAAAAAGGGAAGCCTTTAATGGTGGTATCTACTACTATTAGTACGTCGCCTACAATGGTATATTTTGGTCAGGAAGTGGGAGAAGCCGGAAATGAAAATGCAGGTTTTGGTACGCATTCCAGAACATCAATCTTTGATTATATTGGTGTTCCAAATCATCAGCGCTGGATGAACGGGGGCAAATTTGATGGTGGTCAATTGACGCAAGAGGAAAAAGACTTGCGTGATTTTTATAAAAGACTATTAAATTTCTCTTTGAATAGTTCGGCTTTAATGGGCAAATTTCAAGAAATTCAAATGGTAAACAGACAATTTACAAAAGGATATGATTCCGGGATATACGCTTTTACACGTTGGTCAGAGGTTCAAAAGTTACTTATTGTTGTTAATTTTTCTTGGCAAACTACAAGCACATTCGAATTAAAAATCCCTTCAGATATCATTCAAAAATGGAATTTGAAAGACGGAAATTATACAGTAACGGATCAATTATACCATAAAAATTCTATTCAGGTACAGGTTTTGAATGGGGAAGGAAAAGCACAAATTACGATCGCGCCTTCAGAATCATTCATTTATCAATTTTAAAAAGAGCTTTTTGTAGTAGCAAAAGAAAAAAAAATGCTGATAATAAATTATATCAGCATTTTTTTATGATTAAAGTGAAAGCTATTTTTTTGCAACAGCATCATAATTCTCTTCTACTTTTTTCCAATTGATGACATTAAAAAACGCATCGATATAATTTTTTCGGCGGTATTGATGATCTAAATAATAAGCATGCTCCCAAACGTCTAAAGCTAAGATAGGAATTCCTGGAACAACTGCATTTCGCATCATTGGATTGTCTTGGTTATCAGTCGCAGTTACTTGTAACTTCCCTGTTTTATCAACGATTAGCCATGCCCAACCGGAACCAAACTGATTTGTTGCCGCTGATTTAAATGCCGATTTAAAATTTTCGAATGAGCCAAAATCTTTTGTTATGGCTTCAGCTATTGCAGTTGTGGGTTCACCACCGGCTTTAGGAGCCATACATTTCCAATAAAGCGAATGATTATAATATCCACCAGCATTGTTGCGAATAATAGCGTCATTAGGGTCTAATGTTGCTACTACTTCTTCTATTGTTAGATTTTCTAAGGGTGTTCCTAGTACTGCTTTATTCAGGTTATTTGTATACGTTAAGTAATGCTTAGAGTAATGCATTTCTAAAGTTGTAGCAGATATATTTGGAGCCAGAGCATTATAAGCATAAGGTAATTTTTCTAGCTGAAAGGAACCTTCATCAGCCTTTACATCATCTGGTGAACCCATAATAGTAGCGGGTTGTTCGGTTGTAGGTAAAGGAACTTCGACTACCTCAGTGAATTTCTTGTCGTTGCAGGATAGTATTGCTAAGAATGAAAATAAAATTGTAATTAAAAAACAGGACTTTTTCATAATTATATTATTTTTCATTCAAAATATTTATCAATTCAATATAGTGTTCTTTTGCTTGTTCGGGAGTCAAATGGCTAATTTGCATCCAAGCATTGGTTTTAAAAGCGTCCCTTAAATGATAGGATGATGTTTGTTTTAAGTCTAAAGTTCCAAAAGTAGCTTGCTTGTAATAGGCATAAAGCCTCAATTGGACATCTTGAGGTAAAGATGCTTGAGTCATTTCAGAAGCTATTTCAACTGCCTCCAAAAATCGAATATCTAAATCTTTTTCAATCATGCTTATTTTGTAGCAATAACAGTCTTTCCGCCTATTGCTTTTTGGTTTAATACCACATTTACTGGTGTTCCCAAAGGTAAAAAGATGTCAACTCGAGAACCAAATTTGATAAATCCAGCATCAGTTCCCTGAATTACTTGCATTCCTTCTTGGGCGTAATTGACAATTCTGCGGGCCAAAGCTCCGGCTATTTGACGGTATAAAATTTCGCCAAAAGTAGTATTCTCAATAACAATCGTAGTTCTTTCATTTTCTTCACTAGCTTTAGGATGCCAAGCAACTAAGAATTTCCCTGGATGGTATTTGCTAAATTTCACAAGACCACTCAATCCATAACGGGTTACATGAACGTTTATAGGCGACATGAAGATAGAAATTTGTAAACGTTTGTCTTTAAAATATTCACTTTCAAAAACTTCTTCAATAACTACAACTTTCCCATCAACAGGAGCAATAATATGATTAGCATTAAGAATTACTGATCTTTTTGGATTTCTAAAAAATTGCAAAATGATTATTAGTAACAATAAGGTTGCTATTTGAATACTCATTTTAAGCCAATTAGCGACAATGAAATAATCAGACAATAATAGCACAACGGCAGTAAAAATAGTGCCTAACAAAACAGATTGGGTTCCTTCTTTATGAAACATAGTTTAAGATTTGATAAAATAAAAAAATAATTGGTGCTACAAATATAACACTATCTAAACGATCTAGGATACCTCCATGACCGGGCATAATATTTCCGCTATCTTTTACACCTGCAATACGCTTGAACTTAGATTCAATTAAATCACCTATAGTTCCTATTATTCCAACAATAACAGCAATCGAGATCCAAATTAAGATTGACCGATCACTAAATTCAGGATTCGCTTTAATGTAATATTTTGAAATTAAATAGCCTGCTAGAATTGCAAATAGAATGCCGCCTAAGAATCCTTCAATAGTTTTTTTAGGTGAAATTTTTTCAAATAATTTGGTTCGACCTATTGATTTTCCAACAATATAAGCAAAGGTATCATTAGTCCAGATTAAGATAAATAGTCCAATTATGATCTTTGGATTGTAATCATTTATACCAAATGAGATTTTTGTAATAAAAACAAAAGGCAGTATGATATAACCTAATAAATAAAGGTACTTTGACGAGGTGCTTATTTTTTGGATGTTATCATAAAACAAAAAAAGAATACATTTTATGGATACAACTAAGGCAATAACTAATAAAACAACGTTTAGTTGTTGAATATTTATAGCTATTTCGACATCAGTATTAAAGGTCTGATTGATTGCATCTGTTGTCAGAGTATTGTAATGGCTTATTAGAGTTACTGTCGAGTATAATATAATTCCAAAAATAATTGGAAATACATTGTTTATTTGAATTAAATTACAAAATTCATAAACGGCTATGATCAGGAATACGCCAAAAAGCACAAAAAAACTTTCAGTTGAATATAAAATAGATGCAAGTAGCAGTATAATGTAAATTGCCCCTGATATTCCTCGTTTTAGAGTTTCACTCATCTTATAAATCTTCTAAAAGCAGTAAATATAGATTTTTTGCCGAACTTCCGTATTGTGTAAAATCTTCTTCTTTGGCTTTTTCGAAATATTTAATCGTAGTAATATTGGTGGGGTAATCTCTTTCGTATTTTTTTTTAATAGCACTTAGACCATCACTTTTAGCACCAAGAATCTGACTGGTTTTGGCTATAATGATAATATTTGTTGGTAACTCGTTTGGTTTATTTTGCTTTATTTGCTTAGATGAAAAAAGTATTGAACCTTCTTCAGCAATCAAATTTTCGCAACTTGCAAGAAAAAATTTTGGACTAACAGGCTTGTCGTAGGTAAGTCTATTGTCATCAAGCATCCCAAAAAGATTGGTTTCATAACACAACACTTGGCTTTCAAACCAATCGTTTTCCTCTAATATGTTTTCAAATTGTTCTTTGACTTCTTCTTGGTTTTCACAATACAAAAATTTACCGCCATTCTTTTTGAAGTTATAAATAAATTTTTCATCAATTGAGGTTGCGTTTTCAGTATGGGAGTTACTAAATTCACTTTCTTGCTCTTCTTCAGATGCAGGATTGTTTGTACCAAAAAATTTTCTAAAAAGACTCATAATTTATATTAACTACTGAAATTTGTTAATTGAAAACGTCCAAAGATAAAAAAATCTTAATTCAAAAGTTGATTTTGAATTAAGATTTTAAAAATAATTATATTTAGGATATCTTTTTAAGACACTACTTCTTCAAGATTTTTATCAAAGGTTCTTTTTCCGAAAATAGCTTCTAAATCATCTTTAAAGATAACTTCTTTCTCAATCAAAATATCAGCCAAACGATTCAATTTATCTTTGTTATCCTCTAAAATTTGAATAGCTCTTTGGTACTGACCCTCAATTAATAAAGATATTTCTTCGTCAATTACTCGTGCAGTTTCCTCAGAATAGGGTTTAGAAAAATTGTACTCGCTTTGTCCAGTAGAATCATAATATGTTACGTTTCCAATTTTTTCATTCAAACCATAAACGGTAACCATTGCTCTTGCTTGTTTGGTTACTTTTTCTAAATCGCTTAATGCTCCGGTTGAAATTCTGTTGAAAGTTACTTTTTCCGCAGCTCTTCCGCCCATAGTAGCACACATTTCATCTAGCATTTGATCTGGACGAACAATTAAACGTTCTTCTGGTAAATACCATGCCGCTCCTAAACTTTGTCCTCTTGGTACAATTGTTACTTTGATCAATGGCGCAGCATGTTCTAGCATCCAACTTACCGTTGCGTGACCAGCTTCATGAATAGCAATCGCTTTTTTCTCATCTGGAGTAACGATTTTGTTTTTCTTTTCAAGACCACCTACAATTCTATCTACAGCGTCTAGGAAATCTTGTTTGTCAACTGCAGTTTTGTTATTTCTAGCAGCAATTAGCGCCGCTTCGTTACAAACATTTGCAATATCAGCACCTGAAAATCCTGGAGTTTGTTTGGCTAAAAAGTCAGTATCCAATCCTTCCACTTTTTTCAAAGGAGCAAGGTGAACTTTAAATATTTCTGCACGCTCGCGTATATCTGGTAAGTCTACAAATATTTGTCTGTCAAATCGACCTGCACGCATTAATGCTTTGTCTAATACATCTGCTCTATTGGTAGCTGCTAAAACAATTACATTAGAGTTGGTTCCAAAACCGTCCATTTCGGTTAGTAATTGATTTAGCGTATTTTCACGCTCATCGTTTCCACCAGACATGTTGTTTTTTCCTCTTGCTCTACCTACTGCATCTATTTCATCAATAAAAATAATAGCTGGTGATTTTTCTTTTGCTTGTTTGAAAAGATCGCGTACTCGAGAAGCACCTACACCCACAAACATCTCAACAAAATCAGAACCTGATAACGAGAAGAAAGGTACTTGTGCTTCACCTGCTACGGCTTTCGCCAAAAGCGTTTTTCCTGTTCCTGGAGGTCCAACAAGCAAGGCTCCTTTTGGAATTTTCCCTCCTAGATTGGTGTATTTTTCAGGATTTTTTAAGAATTCAACAATTTCTTGTATTTCTTCTTTTGCTCCTTCTAATCCTGCTACATCTTTAAAAGTAGTTTTAATGTCAGTTTTTTCATCAAACAACTTTGCTTTTGACTTGCCAATATTAAAAATTTGACCCCCGCCACCACCAGCACCACCACCAGACATTTTTCTCATGATAAAAATCCAAACGGCTATGATAATAATAATAGGTAATAAACTGATTAAAATGTCCGACCAGTTACTTGCTTCTTTAAAATCATAGTTTACTAATTTCTTTTCAGCCTTAGCTTGATCTAATTTTTCTTGAAAAGATTTTAAATCACCAAATTTCGTAGTGTAATGAGGACCTTTGTTTGGCCTGTCAAAGACATCTTTAGCTACTTTTTTATTGGTAGGATCTTTCAAAGCTGCATCTGAAAGGTAGATTTCAGCATCTTTATTATTAAAAATAATAACATTTTTAATTTGCCCTTTATTGAGCATATTATCAATGTCAGAAGATCTTAATTGACCTGGCTCATTCAAACTAGAACCGCCTGTTACAAAAGTAATCGATAAGAAAATTAATAGTATTGCAGTGTAAATTAACCAAGGGCTTATTTTAAACTTATTCGAATTTGGATTATTATCTTTAGCCATTACTAGGAGTTATATTTCTTTAGTATTTGTTTTCTATGGTAGTTATTTTAGCATCGCCCCATAAGTTTTCGATGTTGTAATATTCACGAATGTGTTTTTGAAATACATGAACAACTATATTCACATAATCCATCAGTACCCATTCGGCATTATCAGTCCCTTCAACATGCCAAGGCTTGTCTTTTAATTCTTTAGAAACTGTTTTTTGAATAGAGTTTACTATAGCGTTAACTTGTGTGTTTGAATTACCGTTGCAGATGATGAAATAATCGCAAACTGCAGTATCTATCTCTCTTAAATCAAGAATATCAATATCATTTCCTTTAACCTCTTCTATCCCCTTAATGATGTTCGCCAACAGAACGTCATTATTTATAGTCTTTTTCGTCATGAATTATTTTTATTTATAAGTCTGTAAAGTTACCATTTTTTGTGATTATTTTTGAACCTTAACACAATATTAAATTCTGTTTCACAAAAAACTGTATATGAAGTTAATCAAACTCGGTGCCATAGATTCTACAAACGAATTCCTAAAAGGATTATCAAATAAGCAGCAGTTGGAAAATTTTACTGTAGTTACTGCTGATTCTCAAACAAAAGGAAAAGGGCAAATGGGCGCTGTTTGGTCCTCTGAGCCTAGTAAAAACCTAATAATGAGTATTTTGCTTAAAGACTTTTTAAAAGATATTTATGATATTTTTAATCTTAATAGTATCGTTTCTCTAGCAGTTATTGAAGCATTAGAGTTGTACAATATTCCTAATCTTAGTATAAAATGGCCGAACGACATAATGTCATACAATAAAAAAATAGGTGGCATTTTGATTGAAAATGTTATTAAAAGCGACGGGACAATCCATTCTATAGTTGGTTTAGGACTCAATGTGAATCAAACTAATTTTGAAATGTTACCTAAAGCTTCTTCGCTAGCTGTTATTTGTGACGTATTATTTGATAAAGAAGAAATCCTTTATTCTATATGTAATGCGATGGAAAAAAAAGTAAAAGCGTGTAAACTTGACAACACAACATTGTTGGAAGACTATAGTTTTAAATTGTATAAAAAAGGTATACCGATGCCTTTTGCGGATCAAAATAAACAAAATTTTATGGGAATTATTCAGGGAGTTTCATCGGTAGGTAAGCTGCAAGTGCTCCTGGAAGATGATAGTATTAGAGAATTTGATATCAAAGAGATCCAGATGTTGTATTAATGCGAATACAAAAGAAACAGAAGGTGTATGATAGAAATTTAAATGTAAAAAGCGAAAAAAATTATACTATTTTAAAATTCTTTTCGCTTTTTGTATTGTTTCGTAGTGGTTTATAAGTTCACCATATTTGCAGCAAGTGTCTCAATAAATTTACCGATAGGTCCTTTGATCATCATTGCCATCATTGGGTTAAAATCTCCCTCAAAATCTAGTTTTACTTCGCTAGAGCTATCGGAAACTGAATCTATATTTGCAATCAAAGTAAATGGAAGTTTGTCGCTAGCTGCACCCAAAACGATTTTGTTTGGAGCCACTTTTTCTTTCATTTTTAATTTTATTTCAGGCATCCCTTTCAATCCAAAAATAAAAGCATCTTCCCCGATAACTTCAAACTTCGCAATGTTTTCTGGCATTAATTTTTCAAAATTTTTCACATCACTCAATAAGTCAAACAATTGTTGAGCTGATTTTTGCACGGTAACTTTAGGACTCTCTAAGTTCATTTTTATATCGTATTAATTTGATTGTTTAAACTTCAATGGTCCAAGTAGAAGGGCTTTCATTCCATTCTCTTAAAGTTTGCTCTTCCTCCTCACTGATATACCGTTTGGCAACAGCTAAATTTAATAAATTTTGATAGTTACTCAAGCAAAAGAAATCAATATTAGCATTTTTAAAATTTTCTTCCGAAACAGCAAACCCATATGTGAATATAGCAGCCATGCCTTTCACATTGGCACCGGCTTGGCGCAAAGCTTCAACGGCTTGTAAGCTACTGTTTCCAGTACTAATTAAATCTTCGACTACAACTACATTTTGTCCTTTTTGTAAAAAACCCTCCACTTGATTTTGTCTGCCATGTTTTTTGGGCTCTGGACGAACATATACAAATGGTAAGCCCATACTTTCAGCTACTAGCATACCAATTCCTATTGCTCCTGTAGCAACGCCGGCAATTACATCTGGTTTACCAAATTGTTTTTCAATATTTTTCGAAAATTCATCCCGAACATAATTTCTTACTGCTGGAAATGAGAGGATTAATCGGTTGTCACAATAAATAGGTGATTTCCAACCGGAAGCCCATGAAAAAGGATTTCTTGGATTCAATTTAATTGCATTTATTTGCAATAGAAATTCGGCTGTTTTTTCGGCTGTATCTTTATTAAAAATCATATTACAAATGTATAAAGTTTTTGTTAACGACAAACCACTTTTTTTGACAAATCACATCTCTAAGGAGACGGATTTCCAATTATTCTTGTTAGAGAGTATTGATATTGAGCAACTTATTGTAAAAATATTTCAAAATAAAATTAATAAAGCCTATTTGTATCATCCTGACGAGAGCTTGATATTGAAGACTTTAAAAGCAAAAATTCCTGTTACCAAAGCTGGCGGTGGATTGGTTTATAATAAAAAAGGTGAGGTTTTATTTATTTTTAGAAACGGAAAATGGGACTTGCCTAAAGGCGGAATTGAAAAAGGAGAAGAAATTGAAGCCACTGCCATGCGTGAGGTAGAGGAGGAGACAGGTGTAAATAGGTTGTCAATATCTCATAAACTTCAAAAAACCTATCATGTTTTTAGACGCAATGGCAAATATAAATTGAAAATTACCCATTGGTTCGAAATGCAATCTGATTTTGAAGGAATACCACAAGGTCAGTTGGAAGAAGGAATCGAAAAGGTTGCTTGGATGAATCCAGAGCAAATAAAAGAGGCTTTAAAGAATTCCTATGAGAACATAAAATTATTGTTTGAAGAAGAGTATAAAGTTTAAAATATTTTTAACACCATCAATTAGTATAGTGTAGAGATAAATTTCACTAACTGCCACGAAATAATTAGTGTAGATTAGTGAAATTTCTTTTTTTCTAAACATTCAAAATTACGCCTTTTTTATCTTCGATAATTAGAACTGAAAACTCAAGTTGTTATTTTACAATACGATAGACGGGATATTGCAAATGTGCCTTTTCATAATAGATTGAATGTTTGTAAATCCAGTCCAGTTGCGCTTCTGGATTGCCCATGAATTTGGAGTCACTCTGTTTTTTTTGCTCAAATTCGTTTTTTAGTTTTGGATTTTCTTTTAAAATTGTAGTTGCTGAATCTTCAAAAACATAATCGGAATAGCCTTCTTTTTGCTGTAACATGGTGTCGAAAAAATTCCAATTGAAAAAAGAATCCATTGCCTCTGGCTCCAATGTTTCAAGTAGGTATTTAATTCCTTTTTGTTGTGTAGGAATCAAGTAATCTCCTTTGGCGAAAGTCACCTTTTCTATACTAGAAGTTACTGCGGTATTTCTGTGCAAATAATGTCCTTCGTATGCGGAATTTGCAGTTTTGTAATCTGCTATTTTGTAGCTTTCTACTTCAATGATGGTGTCATTTTTAAGTTGGCTACATGAAATAGTATTGCTTTTTAATAAATCAATGACAGGCCAGAATCCCTTAGGAATAAGATACGCTTTTGGAATGATAATTTCTTTTACAGATTTGAACTCTTTGCTGTACGGAATGTCTTTTTTATAGGGTTTTGTGCGGTCATAATATAAGCGATTTCCAGTGGTAACATCACTTTTTTTGTACCCTGCTTCGTATCCTAAAAAGGAGAATGGCAGCGTTTTGGAAGTGTCAATTTCCCATTTTATAGTATATGATTTTTGGGGTTTGTATTGCTCTTCATTCTTTAAACGGAGTTGTTTTATTTTTTGATAATTAGCATCAGTGAAATCAATTGCGGAGCGCATATATTCGTAAGTCACTTGTACACGATCTGCATATTTTTTTAGCATGTGTGTCTCTACTACAAACCCAATCGCGTTGAATAGCGAAGTATATCCCGTTGCAAATCGTGGACTTTCAAAAAATTGACCAAAACCTTTATCAGGTGTATCACTAAAAGCATTAACATAAGGAGTAGTTTCGATGTTCTTTTTCTGTAGATCTTTGACTAAAGCAGGCATCATCTCTGTATTTAAAAAATCACCTAAAACGGTCCCTAATTTGTTATGCTGCGTCATAATATAGGTGAGTTTGTATTGGTAATCGGAGCCATTACTAACATGATTGTCAATAAAAACATCGGCATTTATGGTATGGAATATTTCAACAAAACTCTTGGTGTTTCTGGTATCTGATTTAATAAAATCTCGGTTCAAATCATAGTTTCTGGCGTTGCCACGAAAACCATACACTTCTGGTCCATCTTGATTGGCTCTTGAAGTAGAATTTCTGTTTAATGCACCACCAATATTATAGACTGGAATACAAACGATAATAGTGTTTTTTGGCGCTTTGATTTTCCTCAAAGCTAAATCTCTAAACAGCTGCATACTGGCGTCAATCCCGTCTGGTTCTCCTGCGTGTATGCCGTTATTGAGTAGGATTACGGCTTTATTTTTTTGGATGGTTCCAAAATCAAATTGCTTTTCAGGATTAAAAACCACCATGTGCAATGGTTCACCACTATCTGTCAATCCCATTTTTTTCATTTCTACAGTTGGGAAATCATCTGCCAAAAGTTTGTAGTAAGCAATTGTTTCTGAGTAGGAAGCCGATTGATTTCCATTCCCTTTTTCGAAAAAAGTATCGTATTTATTCGTTTTTTGTGCAAAAGAACAGATGGAGAATAGTATAAAAAGGAATGTGCAAAATCTCATATTTCGGTTTTTTTAATGGAATATCAAATGTAGCTTTTTTTCGATACGTATAGAAATGATCAGGACAAAAGGAAACTTCCAATTTAAAAGAATGAAAATTTATAATTCAAAATTCATAACTCGCAATTAAAAATTACCTTTGCACCAAATTAAAAAAATGAATAAGAATCACCATTCCAACAATATACTTTTAAATTTAGGCATCGAAAGTCTGAACGAAATGCAGGAAGTAGCTCAAGATACGATCCTGAACGACAATAATGTTTTATTACTTTCGCCAACAGGTTCCGGTAAAACCTTGGCTTTTTTGTTGCCCATTTTAGAAATGTTACAACCCGAAATTCAATCGGTTCAATGTTTAATTTTGGTTCCATCACGAGAATTAGGATTGCAGATTGAGCAGGTTTGGAAAAAAATGGGAACCGATTATAAAGTAAATGTGTGCTACGGCGGACATTCTATAGATACTGAGATCAAGAATTTAAGCAATCCACCAGCAGTTTTAATAGGAACTCCGGGCAGAATTGCAGATCATATCGATAGAGGAACTTTTCGTGTGGATAAAATTCAAACTTTAATCTTGGATGAATTTGATAAATCCTTGCAGCTGGGTTTTCATGAGCAAATGTCATTTATCATTGGGAAATTAACTAAGCTAAACAAGCGTGTTTTGGTTTCGGCTACTTCTGATATTGAGATTCCAAGATACACAAGAGTCGTGAACCCAACTATTTTGGATTTTATTCCAGAAAATGTAGCAGAAACGAATCTTTCGATGAAAATGGTCGTTTCGAAAGAAAAAGACAAAATTGGAAGTTTATTCAACTTGATTTGTTCGTTGAAATCACAGTCGGCAATAGTTTTTTGCAACCATCGTGATGCTGCAGAACGCATTAGTGATACGTTGAACGAAAAAGGAATTTATGCCACCTATTATCATGGCGGAATGGATCAGGATGAAAGAGAACGCGCGCTAATCCAGTTCAGAAACGGAAGTGTGAGTTATTTAATCACCACCGATTTGGCTGCCCGTGGACTCGATATTCCAGAAATGAATCATGTGATTCATTATCATTTGCCATCTAAAGAAGACGAATTCACCCATAGAAACGGACGTACAGCACGTATGTTAGCTTCAGGAACTGCCTATATCATTGCTCATGAAAGTGAGAAAAAAATGGACTACATTGATTATAGCATAGAAGTTTTGAAAGTGGAAAACTCCACTTCATTACCAAAACCGCCCGAATTTCAAACCATTTATATCAGTGGCGGAAAGAAAAATAAATTGAATAAAATTGATATTGTAGGTTTCTTTTCTCAAAAGGGAAAACTAGAAAAAGGCGATTTAGGATTAATCGAAGTGAAAGATTTTATTTCATTTGCTGCCGTAAAATTCAATAAAGTTAAAGACTTGCTGCACGCCATTAAAGACGAGAAAATGAAAGGCAAGAAATTCAAAATCGAAGTTGCTCGAAAAGTGATTAAGAAAGAGGAAGAGTAGTGGTTGGTGAGAAGTGAGAAGTGAAAAGTGAGAAGTAAAAAGTGAGTGGTGAATCACGAATTGTGAAAAAAGTACTGATTCCTTTTATAATGTTTATAAAAAAATCGTTAGTAGTAAAGTGTTACTGCTAACGATTTTTTATATTCAAAATGATTCTATTGGAAGTCAGTGTACATCTGAATTATTAACCATTCACTTCTTACCATTCACTTTTCATTAAAAAAGAATTATATTTTTTTAACGTATTGTGTTATGATAACGATAGTCTGACCGTCAACTTTACCTTCAATATATTCGGCGTTTTCATGGTCTAAACGTATGTTACGGACTGCAGTTCCTTGTTTAGCTACCATGCTGGAACCTTTAACTTTTAAATCTTTGATTAAGACGACTGAGTCACCAGTTGCCAGTATCACGCCATTACTGTCGCGGTGAATTACTTTTGTTTCGTCTTCTTCACCTTCACCTGTTGCTTGTGCCCAAACTAAAGTATCTTCATCTAAATACATTTGGTCCAGTAATTCCTGAGGCCAACCAAAACCACGCAAACGGCTTAACATTCTCCACGCGACAACTTGTACGGCAGTATGTTCGCTCCACATGCTGTCATTCAAACATCTCCAATGATTTAAATCTATGTTATCTGGATTTTCAATTTGGTCAATACACGTATTGCAAGCCATAATACTTTCGTCAAGTCCGCCTTTTTTGGTAGGTAAAACTTGGTATACTTTCAGGTTTTCTGTTGTGCCACAAAGTTCACATTTCGATCCGCTGCGTTTACTTAATTCTCTTTCTATACTCATGTTTAATGGCTTTTATTTTTACGCGAAGTTATTGCTTATTTTGGTTAGTATTATTGTTGTCAAGTCGAGCGCGGTCGAGACCTGATTTTTAGTCTCGACTGCGCTCGACTTGACAAAATCTCTTTAAATTTATTTCACACGAACAGCATCGGGAACCAGCATTTCATATTCTCCTCCGTTACGAATTACATCTCTCACGATGCTAGAACTGATATACGAGGTTTTTGCGGCTGTCAATAGAAATACAGTTTCTATTTTTGATAAACGGCGATTGGTATGGGCGATTGCTTTTTCAAATTCGAAGTCGGCGGGATTGCGAAGACCACGCAAGATAAAGTCTGCTTTCAATTTTTTACACAATTCAGTAGTTAATCCTTCGTATGTAATTACCGAAATTTTAGGTTCGTTTTTGAAGGTTTCTTCAATAAAACGCTTTCTATCCTCCAGTGAAAACATGTATTTTTTTTCGGCATTGATTCCAATAGCAATTACGATTTCTTCAAATAACGGAATACTTCTTTTGATGATGTCTTCATGTCCTAAAGTGATTGGGTCAAATGAACCCGGGAATATTGCTTTTCTCATTTTATATGGTAATTAAATCGCATTGACTTTCGTTAGATTGAACTAGGTTTTTCGAAGTGTTTTTATTGATTCGACCCATTCAGATTTTGCACAAACGTTGCATAGTGCATTTCCTGGTTTGTGGCTTTCTGTATTGCCACAAAAGGTACAGGAATAAATCCCTTCTGTTGGGATTGTTTTACTTTTTAGTTTAAATAAAAAAGGTAAAATTGGCAAGCCTGGTTGGACTTCATGATCTTCATAATAGAAAACACTGACCTCGCCGCTAGTTTCCATAAAGGCATTTTTCACTTGTCCTAAATGCTCTATTGATTTCATACGGAGTTCCGAAAAGAATTCATCTTGTGCGAGACTTTCCTTTTTGAAAGTTGCAATAGAAAATTTTCCTTCATTGATAATACATTCGGTTTTTCCTTCTATAAACTCTTCAAATCGTTTACTTTTTCCGGTGAGCCAAGTGACTAATCGGTACAAAAGTATGATAACTAGAAATACGGTTATAGGAGGGATGATACCAACTT
>NZ_JBWJVK010000014.1:0-86774 GCF_056428945.1 Flavobacterium sp. GNP010
TATGGGGGATTTCGATACAACTTTTAAAAAAGAGTATTCCTTAAAATAAAAAATTCCTGTTTGCATTAGCAAACAGGAATTTTTATTTTGTGAAGATCAGCATTTATCTAATGGTATTGTTTTGAATTAAATCAATATACAAGTTGATCTTATCTTTTAGTTCCTTTCGCGGAGTAATAAAGTCTAAGAAACCATGCTCAAGTAAGAACTCAGCAGTCTGGAAACCTTCAGGTAAATCTTTACCGGTTGTGTCTCGTACTACTCGCGGGCCAGCAAATCCAATTAACGCCCCTGGTTCGGCAATGTTAATATCGCCTAGCATCGCGTAAGAGGCAGTTGTACCTCCAGTTGTAGGATCTGTACATAATGAAATGTAAGGAAGTTTTGCTTCGGCAAGTTGTGCTAACTTAACAGATGTTTTGGCTAATTGCATTAATGAATAAGCAGCTTCCATCATTCTGGCGCCACCTGATTTTGAAATCATCACAAAAGGCAAGTTGTTTTTAATTGCGTGATCAATTCCTCGTGCGATTTTTTCTCCAACTACAGCTCCCATAGAACCACCGATAAAAGCAAAATCCATACAGCAAATCACCAATTCTTTCCCTTTTGATTTTCCAACACCGGTGCGGACAGCATCTTTAAGTTTGGTTTTTTCCATCACATCTTTCAATCGATCTGCATATTTTTTTGTGTCCACAAAATGCAAAGGATCTTTAGAGGTCATGTTTTTATCAAGTTCAACAAATTCATTGTTGTCAAATAAAATTTGAAAATATTCTGTACTTCCAATTCGAACATGAAAACCATCTTCGGGACTTACAAATAAGTTACGCGCTAGTTCATCAGCATCGATAATTTTTCCAGTTGGAGATTTGTACCAAAGTCCTTTTGGAATGTCCATTTTGTCTTCGGTAGCAGTAGTAATCCCTTTTTCTTTTCTCTTAAACCAAGCCATATCCCTAATTATTATAAATTATAAATTTTGAATTATAAATTATTCCATAGTAGAATTTAAATTTATAACTCAAAATTTAAAATAGTTTAAAGTGTATTTACGTTATTTAAATCTGCAAATGCTTGCTCCAATCTTGTATTGAAAGTGATTTCACTTTCACGCAACCATTTTCTTGGATCGTAATGTTTTTTATTAGGAACATCGGCACCTTCTGGGTTTCCAATTTGAGTTTTTAAGTACTCAATATTTTTTACCATATAATCACGAATACCTTCTGTAAATGCAAATTGCAAGTCGGTATCAATATTCATTTTTATAACTCCGTAGCTAATGCCTTCTCTAATTTCTTCAAGTGTTGAACCAGATCCACCATGGAAAACGAAATCTACTGGATTGTGACCAGTATTGAATTTATTTTGAACAAAATCTTGAGAGTTTTTCAAAATTTTCGGTGTCAATTTTACATTTCCTGGTTTGTATACTCCGTGTACGTTTCCAAAAGCGGCTGCAATTGTAAAACGAGGGCTTATTTTAGAAAGTTCTTCGTATGCGTATGCAACTTCTTCAGGTTGTGTGTATAATTTTGAACTATCAACATCAGAGTTGTCTACACCATCTTCTTCACCACCTGTAATCCCTAGTTCAATTTCAAGAGTCATTCCCATTTTGCTCATTCGCTCTAAATAGCCTTTGCAAATTTCGATGTTTTCTTCAATTGGCTCCTCAGATAAATCAATCATGTGTGATGAATATAACGGTTTTCCAGTTTTAGCAAAATGTGCTTCTGAAGCGTCTAATAATCCATCAATCCAAGGTAATAATTTTTTTGCACAGTGATCAGTATGTAAAATCACGGTTGCTCCGTAGGCTTCCGCCAAGGTATGAATATGCAATGCACCTGCTATTCCGCCTGCTATTGCTGCTTTTTCACCTGCATTAGAAAGTCCTTTTCCAGCGTTGAATTGTGCTCCACCATTCGAAAACTGAATGATAACTGGTGCGTTTAATTTTGCTGCAGTTTCAAGGACACAATTAACGGTGTTCGATCCGGTAACATTTACTGCTGGAAGTGCAAATCCTTTTTCTTTAGCATAATTAAAAATTTCTTGAACTTGATCTCCAGTTGCTACTCCAGGTTTTATATTGTGTGCCATTGTACTTTTTTTAGTTGTTTTTTATTAGTTTTTAGTTTTGCAAAAATAAGAATTAATTAGCATTAGAAAGGGTAATTTATTCCAAAATTTAAAACCGAGTTGGCAAAGTTGTAATCTCTAAACCATCTTTTGTTGATTTCATCAGCAGGATTGTAGGTTTTAAATCCAAAATCAAAACGTATTACAAAAAAGCTCAAGTCGTATCTAAGCCCAAATCCTGTTCCCAAGGCAATATCTTTTAAATCTTTGAATTGGGTGAAAGTAGATTTTTCATCTTCAACATTATCTAATACGTTCCATATGTTTCCTGCATCTGCAAAAAGAGCTCCTTTCAAACTGCCTAATATCTTAAATCGAAATTCTGCACTAATCGCAATTTTCATATTGGCTTCATTAAAATCATCTAAAGCACCACTGCTTCCTGGTCCTAAACCATAAGGTTGCCAAGCTCTGTTGTCATTGGATCCGCCCGAAAAATAACTTCTGGAGAACGGTACATAATCAGAGTTGCCAAAAGGGATTGCTATGCCAAAAAATGATCTAAAGGCTACTATTTTTTCTTTGGATAAATCCCAGTGTTTGATGTAATCAAATTCTGTTTTGATGTATTCAGAATATTCTAAATTGAAAATCTCATAATTTCCATTAGAGTTTTTCTTTTGATTGGTTGTGGATGCAACAGCTGTTAAAACAGTTCCTGCCGATTCTATTTTGGTCTTAAAAAGATAAAAATTGTTATCTGCTAAATCCTTTTTTGTCGTTTTTGAAAAAGTAAAACTGGTAGCCAAAATGAAGTCATTTTCTGTAAGTCGGAGTCTTCGTTCCTCAATACTTTTTACAGCTTGAAAATCTTCCGGCTCTAGTGGTTTCAAGAAATTGGCATTGCCAGTCAGCACATCGTTAGTAAACCCATCAGTTCCTTCTTCAATTAGTAAATCTTGGTCAATGCTATTGTTGTAATAAGATGAATTGGTATTGTATTCTTTACTAATTTCGTTCAACGCATTATAACTAGAACCGTATACATTAAAGTAATTCTGCGGGTTTAGGTTGCGCACAAACTGTGTGTTGAACAAATCAAATCGGGCAGTTGAGTTTCTAGTCGGGGTCCAATTGTAGGATAGTGCTCCCGTAAAATTTTCTTTATCCAAACCAATATTTTGCTGCTTTGCAAAACCCAACGTAATTAACGTTGACGGAATCATACTTTTTGGAATAATTTTTTCAGTACTGAACGGCATGAAAATCCTAGGAATGTTCAGTTTTAGATCTAACCCATACTCTGAAACATTAAAGAAATTATTTTTGGGATTTGCTAAATCTTTTGAGGAACCAATATTACCACGGGCTGCTAACTCGAGCGTTTCGGCACCATTAAACACGTTTCGAATAGTTTCAGATACACTAAAACCTACACCAAAATCCTGAATATTAGAGTGGGTCACATCTAAAGTGGTGCCGAAACTATATTTTTTTCGAGGGGTCAAATACACTTTTGCAATTAAGGATTGTGCAGTTGAGTCTCTTGGGTCAACTTCATATTGTATCGATGGGTAGTTGAAGATTTTGAGATTGTTTAAATAACGGGTGGTAAGTACCGTTTTATAATCTGCAAACAAACCGCCTTTGGTAATGAAGATCGCATTAGTAATGGCTTTTGGTTTGTATTTTAATTTATCCTGGCTGTATAAGTTAAAGTTTTTATAGGTAGTACTATCTGTGATTTTTTGGTTGTTGGTGTTTGAAGAATAATCCGTGTATATATTTACATCACTTATTTTGTAAATTTTAAAAGGTTCTGTTCTGCTCGAATCTTGCTGCTGGTAGGAGTAATTTGCAATTCTCAAATTGATATTGGCCTGATTCACTTTCTTAATGGTGTCTATGTCAAAGGTCACATAATTAGGCTGAAAATAATAAACACCGTTGTTTCGAAAATGAGTGTTAATACGATTTTTTTCATTGTCAAAATCTTCTGTTTTGTATTGATTCCCAGATTTTATGAAGGTATTAGATTTGTTGGTTTCGTATAAAGAATCTAACGCTGGGGTCAAAATAGTAGTTTTTAAGGAATCTAAAAAATAGGCACTTCCAGATGTAATAGCATATTTTATTCTTCCTTTTTTGACACTCAACGTGTCAATTTTATAGGAAGCATCCACATTAAAAAAGCCATTATTAAAATAATAATATTTGAGGCGCAAAAGGGATTTGTCGGCCCTGTCTTTATCAATAATAACAGGTGGTTCTCCAGTTTTTTTTAGGAAATCATGAATTCCGTGATACCAGAATGATTTGCCAAGTCTGTTTACTTGCTTTTCAGATAGCCATTTTGATTTTCTTCTAAATTTTTCAGGATTATTTGTAAATTTAGCTTGATACGTAGAGTCCGGATTTAGATTAGCAAGATTATACAGATTCAATCGCAAACGATAGCCCAATAAAGTGCTGTTTGGTTTTTGATACAGTTGATTAAAAACAGTTTCGTCCTTAATTTTTTTGTCATTTACGGCAATCTCGTTTTTAGTAAGCAGCAATTTCCCCTCTGGAACTCTTTTTACAGCGTTACAAGCGCAAATTAGTATTGCAATTAGAATAAATGCAGTTATTTTTGTAGAAGTTTTTTTCAAGTGTTCTAGAATATTTAATCCAAAAGTACATTATTTTATGGTTAGTAAAAACCAAATAAAGCTTATAACGAGTTTGCAGCAAAAAAAATATAGAATTACCAATAAATTATTTTTTGCCGAAGGCGTAAAAGGGATTCAGGAGTTATTATCTTCTAATTTTATACTAGAACATTTGTATACGACCCAGAATGATTTTGAAGAAGTGGCATTTTCTAAAAAAACAATTATTCAAGAAAGTGATTTAAAAAAAATAAGTGCATTAGCAACCCCAAATACCTGCTTGGGAGTTTTTAAGATGCCTCAAGAAGAATCAATTACAACAACTGGATTAATCCTTGCGCTCGATACTATTCGTGATCCAGGAAATTTAGGAACTATTTTGAGATTGTGTGATTGGTTTGGCGTGAAGCAAATTCTATGTTCTAAGGAGACTGTAGATATTTATAATCCAAAAGTAGTTCAAGCTACCATGGGTTCTATCGGCAGGGTCAATGTAAATTATATTGATCTAGAGCATTTTATTGCTGATTCGACATTGCCCGTTTTTGGTACTTTTATGGACGGCGATAATATTTACAAATCGGTTTTGCCCAAGGAGGGAGTACTAATTATGGGGAATGAGGCCAATGGAATATCAGTTGAATTAGAAAAATTGGTACAAAACCGACTGACGATTCCTCGTTTTGGAGCAGTTCAAAAAACGGAAAGTCTTAATGTCGCTACGGCAACTGCCATTGTATTGAGTGAGTTTTGTCGAAGCTAAAATTTATTTTAATGCCATTTAAAGTCTGAAAATAATACTTTTATAGGGACTTTAATGGAACGTGAAATTAATGAACACAGCACGAGTTTTCAAAGATTCTATATTGCTGGTCCAGGGACTATTTGGGTCTTTGTCCCTAATTAATTCATCATTCATACCAAAAACACCTCTGATTGATGGTGAAAATATGAAATATTCAGAGAAAAGATCAATTCCAAAACCCAATTCATAATTGGTTGTCCATGATTTTACTCGAAATCGTTGTTCTAGATTGTCGTCAATTAATTTGGAATTACTAGATAAATTCAGTGTTGCAGATACGCCTCCTAGTGCATACGGTCGAATATTTCCGGTACGCAAAGAGGAGAATTTCAACAATAAAGGAAAGTGTATGTTAGTGCTATTTACCTCTCTTAGCGCATCACTATTTTTTGTAAAAGCTGAATTGGGAGGATAATACAAATCTCTTTTTGTATAATATAAGCCAGGTTCAAATCGCAAATTAATGTATTCTTGAAGTTTTAAATCGCCTACGATTCCTACGTTAAATCCGGTGGTTTTTTTAATGAGAATATCGGGTCCTACTGTTTTGTAGTCAATTTTGAAATCATAGGAATTGAATCCGAGATAAAATCCGTAGTATACTCTCTTCTTTTGAAAATTTTCCAAATTAATAATAGGGTCTTTGCTAAAAATGTTTTTAGAATTTTGTGCGTATCCTTTTATTACAAAAGCAAAAAATAGTAAGACAATTAATTTTTTCATGTTTATGCTGAAATCTTCAATATTATTTTTTAGAAGCAGAGTAAATGGTAGCAACACCAAAAGTTTGTGGCAAGGCTACCACATCTATAAACCCAATTTTTCTTAAAATATTGTTTAAAGCTTCTCCATATGGAAACGCAGCAGCAGACTCTGATAAATAACCATAGGCAACAGTGTCTTTAGAAAAGATCTTACCAATTATAGGAAGTATGTTTTTACTGTAAAAATTGTAGCCTTGTTTGTAAGGTGTTTTGTCTGGGACAGAAGTTTCTAGGATTACAAATACGCCATTTGGTTTCAAAACTCTCAAGATTTCAGCCAAACCTTTTTCTAAAGTCTCAAAATTACGTACACCAAAAGCAACAGTAATTGCGTCAAAGTAGTTGTCCTCAAAAGGCATGTTTTCAGAATCGCCCAAAATCATTTCGATGGTGGTAGAAAGTTTTTTTGAAGCAATTTTTTTTACGCCTACCTCTAGCATGCCAGCAGAGATATCTAAACCAATAATTTTTTCTGCTTTTGTCTGCGCCATCAATATTGCCAAATCACCTGTTCCTGTTGCAATATCAAGAATTATCTTTGGATTTGATTTCGCAACCATATGCAATACTTTTTTACGCCATTTGATATCAATACCAAAAGAAATGACACGATTTAGATTGTCATAATTTCCAGAAATGGTGTCAAACATTTGTGCGACTTGTTCTTTTTTACCGAGGGCTGAATCTTTATAGGGCGTTATTTTTTCTGACATTATTTTAGTTTGTGCAAATATAATACAATCTTAATGAACTTAAAATGAGTTTCAAAAAATTGATACAAGTTTATCTTTTGTCAAAAAAAGATGAATGTGATATTAATTTTCATTTCAATTGAAATATCACTAAAAGTGGGTATTGCGTTAAAGGATTTAATTGTACAAATTTGTAATTCAGGAAAATAACCATATTAAATGATTAAAAGAGAATTGATCAACCAAATCAAGTGGATAATTCTAGCGTTTTTTATCTCATTTGTTCTTGTTAGCTGTTTTGAAAATACTGTTTTAAACGACAGTGTTGTTGTTAAAGCGCCAAACACGTTCTTAGGATTAAATTTGTTTTTGGAAATTTTAATTTTTTTCGTCTTTAGTACCTTCGTGGTATTTGGTATTAAAGGCTTTTTTGAGATGTATTCTCAGAAAACATCAAATGTAATAATCCTCGTTTCTGGAGTTTTACTACTATTTGTAAATTTTATTTTATGTTATCAAATACTCTTTCAAGAGTAGGTCATCTCTTAAATCAATGGTAAAAAAAAACATCCCGTAAAAAGGATGTTTTTTTGTTTTATTTTCTAAGGAAAGTTTGAAAGGTAAAATCATACATATGATGATCGTCTTTACTATTAAACACAGAATCAGAAAGTTCCCAAATTTTAAAATCGATATCTGGAAAGTAAGTATCTGCCTCAAAAGACTGGTGTACTCTAGTAATGTCTAGTTTATCAGCATAGGGAAGTCCTAAGGTATAAATTTCACCACCACCAATGATATACGTGTCTTGATCTTGTGGACAAACCGCTAGCGCTTGGTCTATACTATCCACTATTATACATCCTTCTGCTTTGTATTCTTTTTCTCTGGTGATGATAATGTGAGTTCTATTTGGTAATGGTTTTGGAAAACTTTCAAATGTCTTTCTTCCCATTATAATGTGGTGTCCAGAGGTAAGTGATTTGAACCTTTTGAAATCATTAGGTAAATGCCAAAGCAAATCATTGTTTTTTCCCAATGCATTATTTTCGGCAACGGCCGCAATCATTATTATCATTATAAATGTACTTTTTATTGTTGGTTATCGTTGTTAACCTGCGTTTGTAATTGATCTATTTTCTTTTGCTGTAATGCTACAAGTCGGTCTATTTGCTCTCTTTCCCAATTTTTGTTCATAAAACGATCTGTTATGAAAATTTTTATAAAATGTAGAATAAAAAGGAACAACCAGATTGTAATTATCCAAATAGACCAATGAGAATCTACAGCAATTTCGAAAAATTTATTAGCAATAAATAGCATTAAACTTCCTAAAACGAAAACAACAAAATGGAAATAGAGTCCTTTTTTTTGTTTTATTCTTCTTCGGGCATATTCGTACTGCTCGTGTAGTTCTTTTTCCATCAATTATAATTTTGTTTATAAAGGTAAAATATATTTTGGAAAGGCACTATTTTGCCAGTTGATAATTTGTAATGAAAACGTTTTCGGATTTCCGAATAGTAAATTTAGCTATTTTTAATTATTAAATCAGGTATAAATTAACATAGTTTACACCATTCTATTAAATTTTATAGTTGGTGTTGAAACTTCACTTTCTTTTATTTACTTTGCCATATAAATCTATAAATGAAATAGTTATGGCTATCAAAAAACAGTTTGTAAAAACAAAACCAGTATGTAAAGTTACTTTTTCAGTTGCAGCAAAAGAAGCAAATCACGCTTCGGTTGTAGGGGATTTTAATAACTGGAATAGTGCTGAAGGAGCTATGAATAAATTAAAAAATGGTACGTTCAAAGGGGTATTTGATGTAAATAGAAACGCTTCTTATGAATTTAAGTACGTTATTGATGGCACATTTGTCAATGAGCCTGACGCAGATTCTTTTCAATGGAATGCATTTGCAGGAAATGAAAACGGTGTTTTAGTCGTATAACTAAAACACCGTTTTTTTTATTCTTTAAACAGCTACAGTACCTTTTATGATAGGATGCGGTTCATAACCTTCGAGTGTGAAATCTTCGAAATTGAATTCGAAAATATCTTTTATATTTGGATTTAAAATCATTTTTGGTAATGGTTTTGGCTCACGGGACAATTGCAATTCGAGTTGTTCAAAATGATTGTTGTAAATATGGGCATCGCCAAAAGTGTGAATGAATTCCCCTGGTTCTAAGTCGCAAACCTGCGCAATCATCATCGTGAGTAGCGCGTAAGAAGCAATATTAAAAGGAACACCTAAAAAAATGTCAGCACTTCGCTGGTACAATTGACACGATAATTTACCGTCCGAAACATAAAACTGAAAGAAAGCATGACAAGGAGGCAAAGCGGCTTTATTGTTAGCTACATTATCGTCAAATGATTTTGTAGTGTCAGGAAGAACTGAGGGATTCCATGCCGAAACCAGCATTCTACGGCTGTTAGGATTGGTTTTTAACTCTTTAATCAGTTCTGAGATTTGGTCAATCTCTTCACCGTTCCAATTGCGCCATTGCTGGCCATAAACGGGTCCTAAATCGCCATTGGCATCAGCCCAAGCATCCCAAATTTTAACTCCATTTTCTTGTAAATACTTTATATTGGTATCTCCTTTTAGGAACCAAAGCAATTCGTATATAATCGATTTTAGGTGTAATTTTTTAGTAGTAACCATAGGAAAACCATCCTGCAAGTTAAAACGCATCTGATATCCGAATACGCTTTTTGTTCCAGTACCTGTGCGATCTCCTTTTTGACAACCGTTTTCCATAACGTGTTGTACTAAGTCTAAATATTGCTTCATTGTGCTACAGTTCTATAAATGGTAATCGATCTAGTTTTTATATATTTTTCCGTCTTTCATCACAAAAATAACTTTCTCAAGTGTTGAAATGGTAAGCAACGGATTTTCATTTACTGCTATGATGTCTGCCAAAAAGTTTTCTTTGATTTGACCTACTTCATTGCCAATGCCCAATAACATCGCATTAGTAATTGTTGCTGATTGAATTGCTGCTAACTGCGGCATTCCAGCATCTACCATATAGCCAAATTCTTTAGCATTTATGCCATGGGGATAAACGCCAGCATCTGTTCCAAAAGCGATTTTCACTCCTTTTTGGTATGCTTTTGCAAAAGTAGCTTTTAGTTGCGGACCTACTTCTCTAGCCTTGGGAACCACAATTTCGGGATAAAATCCATTAATCTCTGCATTTTTTTCTACTTCTTTACCGGCAGTAAGCGTAGGGACCAAATACGCATCGTATTTTTTCATCATTTCCATTGTCTCTTCACTCATAAAGGTACCGTGCTCAATGGTTTTTATGCCGCCAAGTATGGCTCGCTGCATTCCTTCATCACCGTGTGCGTGAGCGGCAGTTAACATGTTATAATCTTTGGCAGTTGTAGTAATGGCTTTGATTTCTTCTAAAGAAAATTGTGGATTTTTACCGCTTTTCGCTACGCTTAAAACGCCTCCAGTAGCAGTAATTTTGATGACATCGGCTCCTTCTTTGTACCGTTCTCGTACTGCTTTAACAGCATCTTCGGGAGAATTAATTACACCTTCGTGTGGGCCAGGATCTCCTACAAGTTTTCGGTTGCTTCCGTTCGTTGGGTCAGCATGTCCGCCTGTAGTGGCAATAGCTTTTCCAGCAGTAAAAATTCTCGGACCTTTTACAATTCCTTTGTTAATAGCATTTCTAATGGAGATATTAACACCTGTTCCGCCTAAATCGCGTACCGTAGTGAATCCGGCTAGAAGAGTGATTTCGGCACAACGAACTGCCTGAAAAGCTATGTCAGCCTCGTTTTCCAAATATTTTGACATATAGCTTTTTGTATTTTGTTCGCCTTCAATATGTACATGAAGATCGATTAAGCCTGGGAGTACATACTTGTTTTTAAGATCAATTTCAATGTCTTCGGGTTTGGTTTTTACAATAAAACCATCCTGAATTTTTATGATTTTGTTTTTAGAAACAACGATAGTTTGGTTGGATAACTCTTTACCAGTAAGGGTATTAAGAATTTTTCCACAGTGAAGGTAATAATCTTGGGAAAATGCAATTGTTGAAATGAATAGGGATGCGACAACACCTAAAATTTTTGTTTTCATAGAATAATTTTTATAACAGATGTGAATAAAAAATAGATAAAATAGCATTTTTACTTACATCTTAATTTTTTAATATTTAATCTCTATCAAAGAAAATTATAATGAAACGCAATACTAAAATTATCTTTTTGAAATTTCATCTCTAATTTTAGCAGCTTTCTCATAATCTTCATGTGACACGGCTTGGTCTAACAATTCATTCAATTCTTGCAAGCTGTGTTTAGAATAGGTAGATCCAGATTGATTGCTTTCTTCCTCACGACCAAAGGTTTCTGGATTAGACAATACGTCATCAATTTCTTGAGAGTCTTTGTTGGGTTCCAATGGATTTGCTTTGAGGTATATTCCTGCTTTGTCCAAAATGTTTTTATAGGTAAAAATTGGAGCATTGAAACGTAGCGCCAGAGCGATTGCATCCGAAGTTCTAGCATCGATAATTTCCTCAATTTTATCTCTCTCGCAAATTATACTGGAATAAAAAACGCCATCAACTAACTTGTGAATGATGACTTGTTTTACTACAATATCAAAACGCTCAGCAAAATTCTTGAAAAGGTCATGAGTTAAAGGACGCGGTGGTTTTATTTCTTTCTCTAATGCGATAGCAATGGATTGAGCTTCAAAAGCACCAATGACAATGGGTAATTTTCTGTCACCATCGACTTCGTTCAATATCAAAGCGTAAGCTCCGTTTTGTGTTTGACTGTATGAAATTCCTTTTATGGATAATTTAACTAAGCTCATAATTGTTGTAATGGAAAAGTACGGTGTACTTTTTTTTAATAAAATAAGGATGCAATTTTTTGATAATAGACCATAAAAAAAGCTGTCCAAAAGCAAAGGTACGAATAACTTTTATTTTTGGACAGCAATAATTGTATTGTGAATATTTTAGAATTCTAATTCTGAGCTTTGAATGCTTTGAATTTTTCTATCAATTGAGGTACTATTTCAAAGGCATCACCTACAATACCATAATCAGCTACTTTAAAGAAAGGCGCATCAGCATCACTATTGATAACTACTTTTACTTTTGAGGAGTTAATTCCTGCGATGTGTTGTATCGCTCCCGAAATTCCAATGGCAATATACAAGTTTGTAGCTACGGGTTTTCCAGTCTGCCCTACGTGTTCTCCGTGAGGTCTCCATCCTAAATCTGAAACTGGTTTTGAACAAGCTGTAGCAGCTCCAAGAACTGTAGCTAATTCTTCTACCATTCCCCAATTTTCAGGGCCTTTTAATCCACGACCTGCTGAAACAACAATATCAGCATCAGCAATTGAAACTTTTCCAGATGCTTTTTCTACTGATTCTACTTTGACGCCAAAATCTTTGTCACCAATAGTAGGATTAAAATCCTCTTCGGTAAGTGTCGAAGGAGTTTCGAAAATCCCGTATGAGTTTTTTGCAAGTCCAAGTACTTTAACTTCAGTCTCAATTTCTGTAATGTTGAATGCCTTGTTCGAGAACGCCGTTCTTTTTACTTGAAAAGGAGTTGTCGAGATTGGTAGTCCAACCACATTTGATGCATAGCCAGCTTCTAGAGCCACTGCTACTAGAGATGAAAGATAAATACTGTCTGTTGTGGAAGATAGCAAAACTAATTTTACGTTTTCTTTTTCAGCAGCTTGTTTGATGACATCAGCATAGGCTTTTGCAGTAAATCCAGATAGTTTATCATTGTTTACTTTTAATACTTTGTCTACACCGTATTTTGATAACTCCGAAACATCTCCGGCATTTACCGTTACAGCAGTAACCGTTGTGCCTAAAGTTTCAGCTACTTTTTTCGCATAAGAAGCTAGTTCAAATGCTACTTTTTTAAATTTTCCTTCTGCGTACTCCGCGTATATTAATATTGACATAATTTTTTATTTTAGTCTTAAAGTTTTAAAGTCTTAAGTCTTAAAGTGAAATTAATGTAAAATTCTATCCTTTTGACTTTTGACCTTCGACGTTATGACAGTTAGATTACTTTTGCTTCGTTGTGTAGTAAATTAATTAACTCATCTAAATTATCAGCTGAAATTAATTTTACGGCTGATTTAGCTGCTGGTTTTTCAAATTTCACTGCTTTGGTGTTAACATTTGCAGCTACTGGCTCCAATATCGTTAAGGCTTTTGTTCTTGCCGTCATGATTCCTCTCATATTTGGAATACGCAAGTCTTTTTCTTCAACCAATCCTTTTTGACCACCAATTATTAATGGTAAACTAGTTGCTACTGTTTCTTTTCCCCCATCGATTTCGCGAACTGCTGTTACGCTTGTTCCATCAACCGTTAGGTTTGTACATGAGTTTAGGAAATTGTATCCTAAAATTCCAGCGATCATTCCTGGAACCATTCCTCCGTTATAATCTAATGATTCTTTTCCGGCGATAACAACATCGTATCCTCCGTTTTTGATAACCTCTGCTAATTGTTTGGCAACAAAAAATCCGTCAGTAGGTGTTGCATTTACTCGGATCGCTTCGTTAGCACCAATGGCTAAAGCTTTTCTTAAAGTAGGCTCTGTGTCTGGTCCTCCAACATTTACAACTGTTACCGTTGCGCCTTGTTGTTCTTGAAACCAAATAGCACGTGTTAATCCAAATTCATCGTTTGGGTTAATTACATATTGAACACCGTTTGTGTCAAATTCAGAATCACCGTTAACAAAGTTAATTTTTGATGTAGTATCAGGAACGTGACTGATGCAAACTAATATTTTCATACCTATATTTTTTATTAATCTTAATTTCTTTTACAAATTTAAAATATTAATTTGAATAATATACTATGCGTGCATAATATTTTTTGTTAACTATTTCGTTTTCGTAGCCCGGATAGTAGCGACATCCTTCTTGTGGCTCCTTTAGCCACAGGAAGATACAGCGAAGAGCCGGAAATAGCTCCTTAAAATAGCGCTTGAAATCCTGAATTAATTTAGAGAAATTTATGCTTTTAAGTGATTTAAAATATTTATTTTTGCTGTTCGAAAATTAGACACATACAACATAAAATATGAGAACGATACAATTTAGAGAGGCTATTTGTGAAGCGATGAGCGAAGAAATGCGTCACGACGAGTCCATATACTTAATGGGTGAGGAAGTTGCAGAATATAATGGTGCTTACAAAGCATCTAAAGGAATGCTTGCAGAGTTTGGTGAGAAAAGAGTGATTGATACTCCTATTGCAGAGCTTGGTTTTACTGGTATTGCAGTGGGATCAGCCATGAACGGATGCAGACCAATTGTAGAGTACATGACCTTCAATTTCTGTTTAGTGGGGATTGACCAAATTATAAACAACGCTGCCAAAATGCGTCAGATGACTGGAGGACAGTTTAATGTGCCTATCGTTTTTCGTGGACCAACAGCTTCAGCAGGACAATTAGGAGCTACGCACTCACAAGCATTAGAAAACTGGTTTGCGAACACACCGGGTCTTAAAGTGGTAGTTCCATCTACAGTTTATGATGCAAAAGGATTGTTGAAAGCCGCTATTCGCGATAATGATCCTGTGATTTTCATGGAATCAGAGCAAATGTACGGTGACAAAGGAGAAGTGCCAGATGGTGAATATACAATTCCGCTTGGAGTTGCTGATATCAAACGTGAAGGTACCGATGTTACAATTGTATCTTTTGGAAAAATCATCAAAGAAGCGCACATTGCTGCTGACGAACTGGCTAAAGAAGGCATTTCATGTGAAATTGTCGATTTGAGAACGGTACGTCCTATGGATTATGAAACGATTTTAACTTCGGTTAGAAAAACAAATAGACTAGTAGTTCTTGAGGAAGCTTGGCCATTTGCAAGTGTTGCTTCGGAGATTACCTATATTGTGCAAGAGCGTGCTTTTGATTTTCTAGATGCACCTATCCAACGTATTACCACAGCAGATACTCCGGCACCGTATTCTCCTGTTTTGTTGAAAGAGTGGTTGCCAAATGCTGGTGATGTTGTAAAAGCAGTAAAAAAAGTGATGTATAAAAAATAGTCAGTTCCAAATGATTTGATATTTAATATGTTTTATAAAAATGCTCATTAAGTATTCAATATGGCACTAGCTTAAATTAACTATATTTGAAACTTCATCAATTTTTTAATTTGATGAAGTTTTTTTTTGAATGATTATGAAAAAAAATTTCTTGTTTTTTCTGTTTTTTGTAGTGATCTCGACTACAATTGCTTTTGCTCAAACCAAAGTGAGCGGTGTTGTGGTTGATAAACAAAATCAACCTATTCCTTTTGCGAATGTAGTTTTCAAGGGATCTAGTGAAGGAATAGTGACTAATGAAGATGGTATATTTTATTTAGAATCTGCTAAAACGTACGTTACGTTACTAATTTCCTCCGTAGGATTTTCTGAAAAAGAAATAACGTTAGACAAAGCAGTCAATTATGATTTCAAAATTCAGTTGAGTGAAGCCGAAAGTTTGAATGAAGTAGTTGTTTTTGCTGGTAAAACTTCTAAAAAAAACAATCCTGCATTAGATATTTTGCGCAAAATTTGGGAACGAAAGCGTAAAAACGGTCTGTTTATGTACAACCAATACCAAATGGAAAAGTACGAAAAGATAGAATTCGACATGAACTCTATTGACAGTGCTTTTATGAAAAACAGGGTGTTTAAAGGAATGGAATTCATTTTCAACCAAATGGATACTTCGAAAATTACAGGTAAAACGTATTTGCCTATTTTTATCAATGAATCATTAATTGATGTTTATGGAGATGCCAAATTAAATAAAGTAAAGGAGAAAATTAAAGCGAGTAAAACATCTGGATTTAATGGGAATCAACAAATTTTATCTTTTGTAAAAGATTTATATTCGGATTACAACATCTACAATAACTATTTGACTTTTTTTGACAAAAGTTTTACCAGTCCGCTTTCTAAAACAGGGATTGATGTTTATAATTATGTCTTGAAAGACAGCGCTTTCATTGACAAAAAATGGTGTTACAATATTGTTTTTTATCCAAGGCGTAAAAACGAATTGACTTTTAAAGGGGATTTTTGGGTGAATGACTCCACATTTGCCATCAAGAAAATAAATATGGCAGTTACTAAAAGTGCCAATATTAACTGGGTGAAAGATATTTATTTAGAGCAGGAATTTGAAGTTGTAAGTGATTCTGTTTTCCTTTTAACCAAGGATTATTTGATGTCTGATTTTGCTTTAAACAAAAAAGAAAGTTCCAAGGGAGTTTATGGAAAACGAACCAGTTTTTATAGAAATCATCAGTTCAATAAAGAGTTGCCAGTAGCATTCTACAAGGATGAGGTCAATTATATGGATGACGAAGTCTATAAAAAATCAGAGGAATACTGGAATGAGAATCGTTTTGAGAATTTAAGCAAAGATGAATTGGGCGTGTACAAAATGCTTGATACGTTGCAAACAGTAAACCGGTTTAAGCAATTATACAGTATGGTTTCTATTTTAGGAAGTGGGTATGTCGAGTTTAAAAATTTCGATTACGGACCTGTTTTTTCAAGTTTTGGATACAATGAAGTCGAAGGTATTCGTTTGCGTGTTGGTGGTAGAACGTATTTTGGGCCGAATGATCCATGGCGCGTACAAGCCTATACTGCTTATGGATTTGATGATGATAAGTTTAAATACGGACTCTCTGGAAAATGGATGGTCGATAAAAAAAATAGAGTCATTTTGTCTCTAGGGAATAGGCGAGACATTGAGCAAATAGGAGCTAGTTTAACAACTACAAACGATATTTTAGGCAGAAGTTTTGCCTCTTCAGCAGTGTTTTCGTCGGGTAGTAATGGAAAATTGACGAACATAAACTTAACTAATATGGCAATAGAAATGGAGCCTATTAAAAATTTAGTGTTGCAAGCGGGAATTTCCTACCGCACACTCGAATCTGCTTCGCCCACATTTAGTCTGGACTATTACACGGATATCTCAAATGGAATTACAAAAAGTGATGTTAAACAATCTGAAGCAAATTTTCAAATTGAATATTCTCCAAAGCGTAAAACAATCGGTTTTGGTGTAGAAAGAAGCAATGTAGACAGCCCTTATAGTCGTTTTTTTGTTAATTACAGTCACGGATTCAAAGGACTTTTAAACAGTGATTTTAAATACGATAAGCTGCAGTTGTATTACAAACAACCTATCATCATTGGGCCCTTAGGAAGAACAAATATTATTGTTGAAGTGGGTAAAACCTTCGGGAAAGTGCCGTTGGGATTGTTGAGTGTAATTCCAGGAAACCAAACCTATTTCACCATAGAAAATACGTTTAGCAACCTTAATTTCTATGAATTTGTCTCGGATCAATATGCTACTTTACAGTGGAATCACAATTTTAACGGTCGTATTTTTTCCAGAATTCCGTTTATGCGCAAACTCAATTGGAGAGAATTAATTTCGATAAAAGGTGTTTATGGAAGTATTTCAGATGAAAATAGAGCTATCAATGCATCTGGACTAGTTTACAATGCGCCAGAAAAAGGATATTGGGAATACAGTGCTGGTATTGGAAATATTTTCAAAATATTCCGAATTGATTTTGCTTGGCGAGCCAATTATCTCAACGTACCAGAAACCAATCGCTTTACTATAAAAGGATCGTTCGGATTTAATTTCTAGGAGCTATTCCAACTATTCGTTTCAATCTTTTCCTTTTTGAAAGAAAAAAAGGAAAAGGATTTACACTGCAAACGAAGTTCACGGAACTCCTATTAAAAATAGATATTAAGTGAAGTAATCTGGGCTAAAAAAAGTAAAAATATGCAAGATGCTATCGATTTCCTTTTAGCTAAAGACACCGTTTTTAAAACTATTATTGATAAATATGGGTTGCCAATAATTCCCTTTCGACCTCAGGGTTTTGAGACTTTGGTTTTATTGATTTTAGAACAACAAGTATCGATCGATTCGGCCAAAGCTACTTTTTTAAGATTACGGGAAAGGATACACGTCTTTGAACCACGTATAGTATTCGATTTATCTGATGCCGAATTTCGAACCATTGGCGTAAGCCGCCAAAAGACAAGCTACATCAAAGCTTTGGCTACAGCCTTAATTAACAAAGAACTTGATTTAGACAGTTTGCCATTAAAAACAACGGCACAAGTACGGGAGGAACTCATTAAAATCAAAGGAATAGGAAACTGGACCATCGATATTTATTTGATGTTTAGCCTGCAAGCACCAGATTTATTACCGTTGGGCGATGTAGCGGTCGTTAACACTATGAAGGAGTTACTCGATATTCACGATAAGGAAGCGATGGAAAAGCACGCGCAACAATGGAGTCCGTATAGATCTTATGCCACTTATATTCTTTGGCATTATTACCTTAACAAACGAAATAGAACGATCACATACCAATATTAATTTTATAAAATTTAATACAGAGATAACACTGTTTTTCTATTGTAAAAACGTAATGATTGCGTACTTTTGCACCCTTAATTATAGAAAAGAAAAATTACAATGACTGCAGACAAATTAACGACTTTCGATGTACTTATCGAAATTCCAAGAGGAAGTAGAAACAAATACGAATATGATTTCGAAATAAAAAGAATGCGTTTTGATAGAATGTTGTTCTCTTCGATGATGTACCCAGCAGATTATGGATTTATCCCAGAAACATTAGCTTTAGACGGAGATCCACTAGATGTTTTGGTTTTAGTAACTGAACCTACGTTTCCTGGTTGTGTGATGGAAGTAAAGCCAATTGGTGTTTTCCACATGGCAGATGATAAAGGTCCAGATGAAAAAGTAATTTGTGTGCCGGTATCAGATCCGATTTGGAATTCATTAGAAAACTTATCAGATATCAACCCTCACTTATTAAAAGAAATTGAGCATTTCTTTCAAGTGTACAAAGACCTTGAAAACAAACAAGTTGATGTAGAAGGCTGGGGAGATGTAAACGAAGCATACGCAATCATCAAGGAGTGTACGACTCGTTTTAATGAGATTCCAAATAAACCAGAAGGATTATTTAGCATTAAATAAATAATTATCATAATCTTTATAAAAAAAGCAATATTCCGTTCGGAGTATTGCTTTTTTGTTTAAATTCGTTTGGTTACACTATAATTATTAACTAAAAACCAAACCAAAATTATGAATACAATAATGATTTATTTGCCAATCGCCATGGCATTCATTGGACTGGCATTTATGTTTACTAAACGCGCATGGGTTTTAAAACAAGATCCAGGTGACGGTAAAATGAAGGAGATATCAGATTACATTTATGAAGGCGCCTTGGCTTTCCTCAAAGCAGAATATCGTTTATTAACGTTCTTTGTTATTGGTGCCAGTATTGTTTTGGCCGGAATTTCATTTATCGTTCCTACTACACATATTTTAATTGTTGTTGCCTTTATTTTTGGAGCATTTTTCTCTGCTTTGGCTGGAAATATGGGAATGAAAATCGCAACCAAAACGAATGTTAGAACTACCCAAGCCGCACGTACGAGTTTGCCACAAGCCTTAAAAGTTTCTTTTGGCGGCGGAACCGTAATGGGATTGGGAGTTGCAGGTTTAGCGGTTTTAGGATTGACCACTTTTTTTATATTTTTCTTCCACTTTTTTATGAATGGTGTTTGGACTTCAACAGAAGATATGACCATTGTTTTAGAGACATTAGCTGGCTTTTCTCTTGGAGCAGAATCAATTGCTTTGTTTGCTAGAGTTGGTGGTGGAATATATACTAAAGCGGCCGATGTTGGTGCTGATTTAGTAGGTAAGGTCGAAGCAGGAATTCCAGAAGATGATCCTCGTAATCCCGCTACAATTGCGGATAATGTTGGTGATAATGTGGGTGACGTTGCCGGAATGGGAGCCGATTTATTTGGTTCTTATGTAGCAACCGTATTGGCGGCTATGGTTCTTGGGAATTATGTTATTAAAGATATGAACGGAAAAATTGATGATGCCTTTGGAGGAATTGGACCCATTTTATTACCAATGACTATAGCCGGTTTTGGAATTTTATTCTCTATCATCGGAACGATGTTAGTGAAAATTACGGATGATAATGCAAAAGAAGCACAAGTCCAAAAAGCATTAAATATTGGAAACTGGGTTTCTATCATATTAACTGCTGGAGCATGTTACTTTTTAATACAATACATGTTGCCAGAAACGATGAAAATGAATTTCTTCGGTGAAGGTATTCAAGAAATTTCATCCATGCGTGTTTTTTATGCGACTATTGTCGGATTAACCGTTGGTGCAGTTATTTCATCAGTTACGGAATATTATACGGGCTTAGGGACAAAACCAGTTATGGCAATTGTACAAAAATCGAGTACGGGAGCAGGAACCAATGTGATTGCAGGTTTGGCAACGGGAATGATTTCTACTTTCCCAACCGTATTGTTATTTGCAGCAGCAATTTGGACTTCCTACGCTTTAGCAGGATTTTATGGTGTTGCTTTGGCTGCTTCGGCTATGATGGCAACTACAGCAATGCAACTTGCCATTGATGCTTTTGGACCCATATCGGATAACGCGGGTGGAATTGCAGAAATGAGTGAACTACCAAAAGAAGTACGCACTAGAACTGATATTTTAGATTCGGTAGGGAATACAACAGCAGCAACGGGAAAAGGATTTGCTATTGCTTCGGCAGCATTGACGTCTCTAGCTTTATTTGCTGCTTATGTTACGTTTACTGGAATTGACGGAATCAATATTTTTAAAGCGCCAGTTTTAGCGATGTTATTCGTGGGCGGAATGATACCGGTAGTTTTCTCGGCTTTAGCCATGAATTCGGTTGGGAAAGCAGCTATGGATATGGTTTATGAAGTGCGTCGTCAGTTTAGAGAAATTCCAGGAATTATGGAAGGAACTGGAAAACCAGAATATGCTAAATGTGTAGACATTTCTACTAAAGCAGCTTTGCGCGAAATGATGTTACCAGGAATTTTGACTATTGGTTTTCCTATTGCTATTGTACTTCTTGGGAAGCTAGTTTATGCTGACAACAACCAGCTAATTGCTGAAATGTTAGGTGGTTATATGGCTGGAGTTACCGTTTCAGGAGTACTTTGGGCAGTTTTCCAAAACAATGCCGGTGGCGCTTGGGACAATGCCAAAAAGTCGTTTGAAGCTGGAGTGCTAATAAATGGTGAAATGACATACAAAGGTTCTGATGCGCATAAAGCTGCGGTGACTGGAGATACTGTTGGTGATCCGTTCAAGGATACTTCTGGACCATCGATGAATATTTTGATCAAATTAACTTGTTTAATAGGTTTGGTTATTGCTCCTATTTTAGGAAATGGTTCCCATACAATTTCAGAAAAAGCCGCTTGTTGTGCAACTACTGAAATGTGTACTTCGATGTCTAAAGAAGAATGTATGGCCAAAGGATGTGAAAGTAAAACATGTAAGTTCATGGGTACAGGTACTTCGGAAACTGTAACAAATTCTAAAGAAGTATCCATCGAAAAAACAAATGTAGATGGAAAAGTAAAAGCGACTATCAAAACAACTATTAACGGTAAAGAAGATATTAAAAGTTTTGAAGGAACTGATGCAGAAGTTCAAGCTAAAATTGATGCTGCGAAGTAGAATTTTCTAAAGATCAGATTAACAAAAAATGCCTTGCAATTTGCAAGGCATTTTTTATTTCTATGTTTTTTATTTAATTGTTACTCCCTTTCCTTCGGAGAGTCCCGAAGCTTCGGGAGGGGAGAGGATTAAAATAGCCCATGCAACTCTGCATCGATTCTATTAAAAATGTTTCCTAAATCCTCTGGATTATCCACAAAGTTGATGTTGTCTACATCTATAATTAATAATTTTCCTTTGTCATACGTTTGAATCCAGCCTTCGTACCGTTCATTCAAGCGACTCAAATAGTCAATAGAAATAGAGTTTTCATATTCGCGACCGCGCTTGTGTATTTGTCCCACTAAATTAGGAATAGAACTTCGCAAATAAATCAGTAAATCTGGTGCTTTTACAGTAGATTCCATCAATTCAAAAAGAGAGGAGTAATTCTGGTAATCACGATTGGTCATTAAGCCCATCGCATACAAGTTAGGTGCAAATATGTGCGCATCTTCATAAATGGTTCTGTCTTGTATGATTTTTTTACCACTTTCGCGAATTTGCATCACTTGTCTAAACCGACTGTTCAAGAAATAAATTTGTAAATTAAAAGACCAGCGTTCCATTTGATGGTAAAAATCATCTAAGTATGGATTGTCTACAACATCTTCATAATGGGGCTCCCATTTAAAATGTTTGGCTAATAAACGCGTTAAAGTTGTTTTTCCTGAACCTATATTTCCTGCTATTGCTATGTGCATTACGGTATTGTGATTTTATAATTTGTAATTCCTGAAGTTGTAAAAATAGATAAAATTTGGTCCTTGTAGTAGAATTTTTTAAACGATTTTTCTGAAATTTGAATTTCAGTTTTCTGCTCTTTTTGTACGTCTATGAATTTCAAAATACCGTTTTTGGAGTACAGGTATTGATTGTCATTTACTATCACAATCACATCATAATCTGGGATTAGACCTTTCTTACTGACTTTTCCAAAAATATCGCAGCTGTACCAATTATTTGCACTGTCAATCCAGTAAAAGGTATTAAAATCTGAGGTGTAGTAAGCAATGCTATCCGTTAACGGAACGGAAATCGGTTTGTAATTTTGATTTAAATAATCAAAAAGACCTATCTGCTGATTTAAGCTATTGTATATCCAAAATTGATTTTGCGAAGCGATGCCAATAGCTGTGGTTACAATAGGAACTGAACTTTCGGAAAAATTGACTTTTTGTATTTCATTCAGTTGATTGTCTAAAGTAACAACGGTATTGAAGTTCTCATAAAACAAGACAATTTTAAGCGGATTTTGAAGGTCAACTTTCGTGATCTTGCCTAAACTAAAGTTTTGGTATACGAAGGTTTCGCGTGTGCCGATTTTAGAAAAAACATTGTTTTTAACGGTATAATAAAAACCAAAAGAATCATACCCCAAAAACTCATCTGCATCAAAATGAATCGTATTAACAGTAACAAGATTTGGTTTTTGATTTTGACCAAAAACAATTGTAACTGAGCTGATAAAGAGCAAAAAAGCGAATTTCTTCATAAAAGCGAATTTACAATTAAACCATATACTAGCATAATGGTCTTAGTATTATTTTAACACATGTGCTTGTAACAATAGCTGTGTTTTTCTGTCTCACTTATAAAAATCTAAAAGTATGTATAAAGTAATTTTCACATTAGTATTAGCTGTAGCATCATTGATGGGGCTTCAAGCTCAAGAATTTCAGGGAATGGCTGTTTACGAGTCAAAAACCAGCACAGCGGATTTTAAATCGAGAATGGAGGGCAACAAAAATATGACTCCAGATATGCAAAAAAACATTGAGGAACGTATGAAAAAAATGTTTGAAAAAACATTTATTCTAAATTTTAATAAATCGGCCTCCATATACAAAGAAGAAGAAAAGCTCGAAGCTGCTACTCAAGGTGGTGGTATGCGAATAATGAGTTCTATGACTGGAGGTGGCGGTACTTATTACAAAAATGTAAAAGAAAAAGCCTACACCATTGATAAAGAGTTCATGGGGAAAGAGTTTTTAATAAAAGATTCTTTGTCCAATTTAAAATGGAAAATGGAGGGCGAAACCAGAGTAATTGGTGGTTATACCTGTTACAAAGCAACTGCAATAAAAGCAGCAAGCGCAACCGATTTTAGAAATTTCCGCCCGAAAAGAGATGAAGCAAAAAAGGAAGCTGATAAAAAGGAATCTGAAGCGCCTACTGCCGAAAAGAAAACGAATTTCCTAGATGCGATTGAAATGCCCAAAGAAATTACGGTTACGGCCTGGTACACGCCAGAAATTCCAGTTAGCCAAGGTCCAGAAGGATATTGGGGTTTGCCGGGTTTAATCTTAGAGGTAAATGATGGTAAGACTATTATTTTATGTTCGAAAGTAGTTTTAAATCCTAAGGAAAAGATTGAAATTAAGGCGTCGACAAAAGGAAAGGTGATTTCGCAAAAAGAGTATGATGAAGCGGTAGTGAAAAAGATGGAGGAGTGGAGAGAAATGAATCAAGGACGTGGTGGAAATGGCGGTATGGGAGGTTTCAGGATTGGTGGATAATACTGTTTTTAATTTATTTTAAAGAATATCAAATGACAAGAATTTTACTGTTTATTGCAATACTTACAACTTCTATTTCGTTCGGTCAGAGTATTAAGTTTGAAGGAATCGTTCAGGACACGGGCAAAGCACCTTTAGAAATGGCCAATGTTATGGCGGTCAATCAATCAACAAAGGCAATGGATGCGTATGCAATTACTACGGATAAGGGAAAGTATAGCTTAAACTTGAAGCCTAATACTACGTATGTGATTAAGTTGAGTTACCTCGGGATGCAAAATAAAGAGATCACAGTGGTGACCAAAGCAGAGAATATGCTGCAAAATATCACCATGGAATCAGGAGGAATCGAATTAGATGGTGTTGAAATTGTACGTGAAATGCCGGTTTCCATCAAGGGCGATACGATTGTGTACAATACAGATTCGTTTAAAACAGGCGAAGAGCGAAAGTTAGAAGATGTCTTTAAGAAACTACCAGGTTTTGAAGTCATGGCCGATGGTCAAGTACAAGTTGAAGGTAAAAAAGTAACCAAATTATTTGTCAATGGCAAACCATTTATGGATGGCGATACTAAACTAGGATCCAAAAATATCCCGTCGGATGCAGTTGATAAAGTGCAAGTATTGCGAAACTTCAATGAGGTATCTCAGATGAAGGGATTGGAAAACAATAATGACGACATCGCACTAAATATTAAACTCAAAAAAGGAAAAGATAAGTTTTGGTTTGGAGATGTAAGTGCCGGTTTAGCAAACGATAAAGGCTATATTTTTAATCCAAAAGTGTTTTATTATTCTCCTAAAACTAGTATCAACTCCATAGTAAATTTGAATAATATTGGGGAGGTTTCATTGACTTCAGCTGATTTTTTCAGGATAAATGGAGGCGCAAGGAATACTATAGGTAGAAGCGGAACTACATTAAACCTGAATAGGAATTTCTTTGGGCTTTCTGGTGGCGATAATGTTGCCAAGGCAAGCGATAAATTCGGAACCTTAAACATCAATCATTCTGTTTCTAAAAAATGGACGTTGACTGGTTTTGCTGCCTATTCCTCTACATTTAATCAGTCGATTACGAACTCTGATCGTGGTATTTTTGAACCCAATACAACAAATATTGCAACGCTCGAAAATAGAAAAAATAGCACCGATTCTAGAAATAATGCTTTTATCTCTAAGGTAGGTTCAAAGTATAAAGCTAATGATAATTTTCAGCTGGATTACGATGTTTTCTTTAGAAAAAACGATCAGCAGGATGTTGATAACAGTCAAAGTAATTTTAGTTCTTTTGCTAATGGAAATTCTTTTAACAGCTCAAACACGGTTATCGCATTTCAAAATCAAGCACCAGTTTCATTCAATCAAAGTTTGAATTTATTTTATACGCAAAACCCCAAAAATACTTGGGTAATTGAAGTGCAGCATCAATACGAGGATGAAGATCCCTTTTACAATCCGCAATTATCGGTTAATCCATATCAAAACAATAGCTCGCAAGATCCAAATGATCCAAGTGCTGTTTTTGTAAATGAAAACAGTTTAAATATTGAGCAGTCTCGATTTGTAAAAACGAATAAAGTAGATGCTAAAGCTGATTATTATTACCAAATCTCTAACAAAAGTATATTGAATGTAACGGCAGGAAATTCTAATGCATTTCAAACCTATAATTCAAGTCTGTTGCAAATTTTGGAGGATAAATCAGTTAATCCAGTTGAACAAGCAGCCTATAATAATGATGTTCGCTACGCGTTTAATGATGTTTTTTTAGGACTTCATTACAAGTTCATAGTTGGTAAGTTTACCTTTAATCCTGGGTTTTCGACCCATCAATACAACACCAACAATCAGCAATTTGGTACTCGGTATCAATTGAATTTCAGTAGATTTCTTCCTGATATGTTTGCCCGTTGGGATTTAAAAAAATCAGAAAACATAACCTATAATTTTAATGTTCGTAATGGGTTTAATGATATAAACTCTTTAGTCGAAGGGTTTATTTTTACTAATTTCAACAGTATTGCAAGAGGTAATTCACAACTGCAAAACTCATTAGTTACTAGCCATAGATTGAATTATTCGAAATATAATTTGTATAATTTCACTACCATTTTTGGAAATATTTCGTACACAACCACAAAAGATCCAGTGGTGAATGGGATATCTTTTCAAAGTATTTATTCTACCTCTGACCGTTTGAATTTAGACGCAGAAAATGAAAACTTGAACGGAAATTTGTTTTATAGCAAGAGTTTTAAGAAGTATTATAAAGTAACAGGCGGTATAAATGCTGGATGGAATAAAAACTTTGTTTTAAACCGAAGAGTTGCCAATGGTGCTACGCAGGAGTTTATTCAAGGAATCGAAAACGTAAATCATAGTTACAACCTAGCTTTTGCAACGCAATTCAAGAAATATCCAAATATTGATTTAGGCTACCGAATTAATTTATCAGAGCAAGCGTCAAACAAGTTTACTACGCAAACGCCAACGGTTAAGCTGAACTACTATTTTTTGAAAGGGTTAAATGTCAATTGGGATTATTCATTTAATCGCTTTAAAAATGAAACTTCTGGATTAACAAACGATTTTGAAATCATGACCGCAAGCTTAAATTATATCAAAAAGGACTCGAAATTCGAGTATAGAATACAGGCAAATAACCTTTTAAATACGAGATCAAGATTAAACAACTCGTTTAGTGTAAATGGTTTTAATGCGAATGAAACTATTATTTTACCGCGTTTTGTGACCTTTATTTTAAAGTACAATATATAGCCAAATTAAAAGGGGATTTTGACTGAACAAAATCCCCTTTTTTATTTTAAGTCTATAATTGAATTACAACCCAAAAGCAGTTTTTACTTGGTCTACAAAATCTAGTTTTTCCCAAGTAAATAATTCAACAGTAACTGTTTTTTCGTTTCCACCTGGAGCAGAAAATGTTTTAGTAACCGTTTCTGGAGTACGTCCCATGTGCCCGTAAGCAGCAGTTTCGCTATAAATTGGGTTTCTTAATTTCAATCGTTGTTCGATGAAGTACGGACGCATATCAAAAATAGCTTCTACTTTCTTAGCAATTTCACCGTTTGTCAAATTTACTTTTGATGTTCCGTAGGTATCAATAAAAATACCCATTGGTTTAGCCACACCAATAGCGTACGAAACTTGTACTAAAATCTCATCGGCAACACCAGCTGCAACTAAGTTTTTAGCAATATGACGTGTTGCATAAGCAGCAGAACGGTCCACTTTACTTGGATCTTTACCAGAAAACGCGCCACCACCGTGAGCTCCTTTTCCACCGTACGTATCTACAATAATTTTTCTTCCAGTCAAACCTGTATCCCCGTGTGGTCCTCCAATTACGAATTTCCCCGTTGGGTTAATATGGTATTGAATGGTATCATTAAATAAATGAGCGTGTGTTGGATTTTTAGCAATAATTCTCGGGATCAAAATTTCAACGATATCTTTTTTGATTTTAGCAAGCATTGTTGCTTCTTCATCAAAATCATCGTGCTGTGTTGAAATTACAATAGCCTCAATACGCGTAGGTTTGTTATCATCGCTATATTCTAAAGTTACTTGAGATTTAGCATCAGGACGTAAATACGTAATTTCGTTATTTTCACGTCTTAAAATCGCTAATTCTTGTAATAATTTATGAGACAAATCAAGTGCCAATGGCATGTAATTTTCAGTTTCATTAGTAGCATAACCAAACATCATACCTTGATCTCCAGCACCTTGCTCTTCTGGATTCGCTCTATCAACACCTTGGTTAATATCAGCAGATTGTTCGTGAATAGCTGAAAGAATACCGCAAGAATTGGCTTCAAACATATATTCGCTTTTTGTATAACCAATTTTTCTGATTACATCACGAGCGATTTGTTGTACATCTAAATAGGTATTTGATTTTACTTCACCTGCCAATATCACTTGACCTGTTGTCACTAAAGTTTCACATGCTACTTTAGAATCGGCATCAAATGCCAAAAAATTATCAATTAATGCGTCTGAAATTTGATCTGCAATTTTGTCTGGATGTCCTTCGCTTACAGATTCTGACGTAAATAAATAGGCCATAAGTACTTTTGTTTTAAAATTAAGCGAGAAAAAATAATTGCTGAAAAGGACTAAAGGAGCGTTTCTGCTTTAGCATTTTTTTCTACTGAAAATAGATCAGTACTCATAATGAATCAGTATCATTATGAAGAGGTTGCAATCAGTTCAAATTTTTCCTCTAATATTCGGGTGCAAAGGTATGAAACCATTTTGAATTGCAAATTAAACTTCATTTTTTTTTGTAGTTAAATCTTTTTTAGAATAGTGAATTCAAAAAACTTTTTTTAAATTTATTTTAAAAAGGGGTTTGTTTTTCTTAAAACTAATTTAGATATTTGATAATCAAATTAATAAATCATGAAAATGAATATGTGCAATATGTATAAAGATGAAGAGGAGTTCTCCTCTGGGTGTTATATTGTATGATTTCAATTAAATTATAAAGCAATAACTTCCCACTAAAAAGGGAAGTTTTTTTTTGAACAAAATTTAAGAATGCCATAAATTTAAAACAAATATGCATTACCAAATATTTGAAATCACTAGAACATATTTTGAGAAAAAATTATTTTGTTCTGGTGCCATTTTATTGATTTTGGACTGCTGATCCCAAAAGTATAAGTTATAGTATAACTTGAATGCCCTTTTGGAGTAGCCTCTAAAAGGGTTTTTCTCTTTTAGAACTTTTGATTTTCAAATGTAAAGTAAGTTGTATGGATATTTTCGATACACTAATTCATTCAGGATTGAAATTCAAAATGGATGTATTAAAATGAATTGGGTCATGTAATGGATTATTTGTCGCAAGGTATTCGTGTCAAAATGAGGTGCTTTTTTGCAGAGAATCTTGATTTATTGTTGTTAAAGTTGAGGTTTGCAATAGTTTTAATGTTGTTGTTTTGGCGGGGTGTGAAATGGTTTTGTTAGCTGGTGCCTCGTCAAAATAACAATGGAGAAAATACAAACTAATCTCTTTTTTTAAATGGATAAGAAACAATAGATTGCTTATAAAAATTTGCTTGCTAACTAAAATAGTATTTAATTTGCATCACAAAGTTCACAACTGTATTGAAATGTTATAAAGAAAGGCAGAGGGATTAGACCCGATGAAGCCTTAGCAACCCTTCGATTTATCGAAGAAGGTGCTGCATTCTACCACGCCCATCGTGGAAAGATAACACTAAGAATTTGTCTAGATAACACCTAGCTTTCTTTCTAATATTTCCAAACACAAGTCCTAATTATAACAGATTTGAAATTGGAAAATAAACCAACAACTATTACATTACACAATTTCACCACGGAGTCAGGTGCAAATTATGCTACTCTAAACTTAAGTTATCAAGTTTTTGGTTTGTCTTTGCATACAGCTCCCATTGTTTTGGTCAATCATGCGCTAACCGGAAATTCACAGTTGGTGGGCGATAACGGTTGGTGGAATGACCTAATTGGCACCAACAAAACTATTGATACTACAAAATATACCGTACTTGCTTTTAACGTTCCCGGAAATGGATTTGATGGAGTTGTAATTGAAAATCATCTTGATTTTACAGCAAGAGACATTGCTAGAATTTTTATAAAAGGCCTTCAGTTGCTTGAGGTTAAAAATCTCTACGCCATTATTGGAGGTTCTGTAGGTGGCGGAATTGCATGGGAAATGGTCGCATTAGAACCAACAATAACCCAAAAATTAATTCCAATTGCTACCGATTGGAAAGCGACAGACTGGCTTATTGCCAATTGTTTTTTGCAAGAACAAATTCTTACCAATTCATCTAAACCCATTCAGGATGCCCGCGCACACGCGATGTTGTGTTACCGAACTCCAGAATCATTTGCGGCAAAATTTCAACGAACTACTAATGAGGAGTTAGCCATTTTTAATGTTGAAAGTTGGTTGTTGCATCACGGCGAAAAATTGCAACAGCGATTTCAATTGGCATCCTATAAAATGATGAATCAATTATTGAAAACCATTGATGTTACTCGCAATAGATCTTCGTTTGAAAATTCAATCGAAGCTGTAACGGCAGAAATTCACATCATAGCCATCAATTCGGATTTGTTTTTTACAGCCAGTGAAAACAAAGCCACTTTTGAGCAATTACAAAAATTAAATAAAAAAGTCAGTTACAAAGAAATAATTTCCATTCACGGACACGATGCTTTTTTGATAGAATACAAACAATTACACAATTTGCTTCAAGATTTATTCTAAGCTACAAACACACAACACAATGAAAATATTAAAATTTGGAGGTAAATCCTTATCAAATGGTGACGGATTAAATAAGGTGGTTGCCATAATAACAGACAAAGTAAATCAGGGAGAGAAAATTGCAGTTGTGGTTTCGGCACGTGGTAATGCTACGGTTGATTTGGAACACATTTTAACTATTGCTTCTCAAAACGGAGATTACAAACCACTTTTTGAAGATTTCAAAACCTATCAGCAAGATGTTTATGATGCTGTTGATTTGTCTGAGGAGTTTACTATTTTAGAAAAATTGTTTGAAGGTGTAAGTCTGATTGGCGATTACAGCAAAAAAATCAAAGACCACATTTTGTCTAAAGGCGAATTGCTTTCGGCAAAATTACTAACGGCCATACTCATTGAAAAAGGAATCCATGCTCGTTTTACCGATACGCGTGAATTGATAAAAACTGATGCTAAATTTGGTGATGCACAACCCTTAGAACAACTTTCTAAGAAAAATGTGGTTGCTTTTTTTAAGCAAAACACCGAAAATACAGTCAATGTAATCACAGGTTTTATAGGTTCTACGACCAATAATGATGCTACAACTCTAGGCAGAAACGGGAGTAATTACACCGCTTCGTTGATTGCGAATTATTTAAATGCCGACGAATTACAAAATTACACGCATGTTGATGGAATTTATACTGCCAATCCTGATTTAGTTGTCGATGCTAAAAAAATTGATCACCTATCATTTAATGAGGCGAATGAGATTGCTAATTTTGGAGCAACTATTTTGCATGCCAAAACTATCATTCCGTTATTAGAAAAAAACATTCCGCTTCGAATTTTAAATACTTTCAATCATGAAAATAAAGGAACTTTAATTACTTCCAATTCTAATAAGGAAGGAATTAAAACGCTTTCGGTCCTTGAAAATGTGGCTTTGGTAAATCTAGAAGGAAGAGGTTTGCTTGGTAAAACAGGTGTTGATGCTCGAATTTTTAGAGTAATGGGCGACAATAATATCAGTGTGAGTATCATTTCGCAAGGTTCATCAGAGCGTGGAATAGGCTTGGTTGTGGCTGCTGACAAAGCTACTACGGCCATGATTGAATTGGAAAAAGAATTCGAGAATGATTTCTATTCGAAAGATGTCAATAAAATAACCGTAGCTGATGATGTAGCTGTCATCTCTATTATTGGACAGGACTTAAGCACTTTTCACAAACCTTATACCGCTTTAATTAAAAATAAAATAGTTCCGATTCTGTTCAATAATACGGTGACTGGTAAGAATGTGAGTTTGGTTGTTAAAAAATCACAATTACACAAAGCCTTAAATGTGATTCACGGAGAGATCTTTGGCGTAGCCAAGAAAATAAATATTGCTGTTTTTGGTCACGGTTTGGTGGGCGGTACCTTGATTAATCAAATTTTAGAATCCGCAGCAGCCATTGAAAAAAGAAAAGACATCAAATTGAATGTATTTGCTATTGCCAATTCAAGTAACGTGCTCTTGAATAAAAACGGCGTGACACCTAACTGGAAAAATGAGATTCAAACCAACGGATTCTCATATACTATTGATGATGTGATTGCCTACGCAAATGAGCATCATTTAGAGAATTTAATTGCTATTGATAACACTGCAAGTGCTGATTTTGTTACGAATTACATTTCGTTAGTTGAGAATAGTTTCGATTTGATTTCTTCAAACAAAGTAGCTAATACTTTAAGTTATAGTTTTTATAAAAAATTGCGAAAAGTTCTGGCAGAAAACCAAAAAACGTATCTTTATGAAACCAATGTTGGAGCAGGATTGCCGTTGATTGATACTATTAAATTGTTGCACCTTTCTGGCGAAAATATCACAAAGATTAAAGGCGTTTTCTCGGGAACATTGAGTTATTTGTTCAATAATTTTTCGGCTAAAGATGTACCTTTTAGCGAAATTTTAAAAGAAGCCATCGATAACGGATATACAGAACCAGATCCAAGAGAGGATTTATGCGGAAATGATGTAGGGCGAAAGTTATTGATTTTGGCCAGAGAACTAGACCTGCAAAATGAGTTCGAAGAAATTGCGATTCAAAATTTAATTCCAGAACATTTGCGTAGTGGAGATGTAGGAGAGTTTTTAAACAAATTGACGGAGTTTGATCCTATTTATGCAAAAATAAAAGCCGATCAAAAACCGAATCACGTATTGCGTTACATAGGCGAATTATCGGGAGATTTGCAAAATGACAAAGGAAATCTAGAAGTAAAATTAGTTTCGGTGCCATCAGAAACAGCATTGGGTGGATTGAAAGGTTCTGATTCTTTCTTCGAAATTTACACTGAATCGTATGGAGACCGACCAATTGTAATTCAAGGCGCAGGTGCAGGATCAGCAGTAACGGCAAGAGGTGTTTTTGGCGATATTTTAAGGTTGTCTGATAAAGGGTAAAAAGAGTATTCAGTGTTCAGTTTTTAGTGAACAGATTTCAGTAATTAGTTTTAAAATAAAAATCCGTTGAATCCGCGTTTGAAAATCCGCGTCATCAGCGTTCAAAAAAGATAACAATGAAAATAACATTAAACAGAGTAAACGACAATTTCCATTTCGAATTAAAAAACGAAAGAGGGCATCTAGTAAACGTAGACAGCCGTCCTGAGTATGGAGGAAATGATATGGGCGCCAGTCCGATGGAATTAGTATTGATGGGAGTTGCGGGTTGTAGCGCCATTGATATGATTTCGATTTTGAAAAAACAACGTCAAGAAATCACGTCTTTCAAAGCTGAGGTTGAAGGAGAACGCGTACAAGTTGGAGAAGCAAAACCTTTTAAAAATATCCATGTGGTGTTTTATTTAGAAGGTGATATCAAGGAAGACAAAGCAGCAAAAGCAGCACAACTTTCTTTTGAAAAATACTGTTCGGTTTCCAAAACATTAGAGCCAACAGCAACCATACATTACAAAGTTGTTTTGAACGGAAGCCCCCTAACCACCGAAGGGGGAACCAGTAATAGTTAATGAAACAATTTTAATTTTCAATTTTCCGACTTCGGCTCCCTCTCCTTCGGGGAGGGTTGGGGTGGGGATAATATTATACACTATGAATAATTCAGAATTTGGTTTCGAAACACAAGCCATACGCAATCAGTTAGAAAGAACACAATATTTAGAGCATTCGGTGCCGTTGTATCTCACGTCTAGTTTTGTATTTGAGGATGCCGAAGATATGCGTGCTTCATTTGCAGAGGAAAAAGACAGGAATATTTACAGCCGTTACAGCAACCCAAATAACAACGAATTTATTAGCAAAGTGTGTGCTATGGAAGGAGCTGCTGCTGGATTTGCGTTTTCATCAGGTATGGCCGCGGTGTATTCCACTTTGGCTGCTTTATTGAATTCTGGAGATCACATTGTTTCTTCGAGCAGTGTTTTTGGTGCAACGCATTCGTTGTTTATTAATTATTTTCCAAAATGGAACATACAAACCTCGTATTTTGACATCAATCAACCCGAGACTATTGAAGGTTTGATTACGCCAGATACAAAAATTCTATTCGCAGAGTCACCAACCAATCCTGCTGTTGATATTATTGATTTGGAATTGCTAGGAAATATTGCGAAAAAGCACAATATAATTTTAATTATTGACAACTGTTTTGCAACGCCTTATTTGCAGCAACCAATAAAATGGGGCGCACATTTAGTGGTGCATTCGGCTACCAAATTAATGGACGGTCAAGGTAGAGTTTTGGGCGGAATAACTGTTGGTGATGCTGATCTGATTCAGAAAATCTATTTGTTTTCCCGACTTACAGGTCCGGCTTTATCGCCTTTTAATGCGTGGGTATTGTCTAAAAGTTTAGAAACATTAGCCATTCGATTGGACAGACATTGTGAAAACGCCTTGAAAGTAGCGGAGTTTTTAGAGAATCATCCTCAGGTGAATAAAGTGAAATATCCTTTTTTGAAATCGCATCCTCAATATGAAATCGCACAAAAGCAAATGAAGTTGGGCGGAAATATTGTTGCTTTTGAAATAAAAGGAGGATTAGAAGCCGGAAGAGCTTTCTTGGATAAAATTAAATTGTGTTCGCTTTCACCAAATTTAGGAGACACCAGAACTATTGTTACGCATCCAGCCTCAACAACACACAGTAAATTATCTGTCGAAGAACGTTTGGCGGTGAGTATTACCGATGGTTTGGTGCGTGTTTCTGTAGGTTTAGAAACCGTAAAGGATGTAATTGCCGATTTGGAGCAGGCGCTTTCGTAACTGATAGATTTGGGATTAACGATTTTAGATTGTAGTTTTGGTTCAAACAACGCAAGGTTTAATACTTGCGAATCTTTTTTATACAATTCTAAAACAGTAAAATGCTCTCAAAAAAAACAAAATACGGTATAAAAGCATTGACCTTTTTGGCTCGCCGAGAAGACCAAACTCCTGTTGCGATTGCGGATATTGCTAAATCTGAAAACATCTCGCTCAAATTTTTAGAGAGTATTTTATTGTTGTTGCGTCATTCCGGTTTTCTGGGAGCCAAAAAAGGAAAAGGCGGCGGTTATTACTTGATAAAAGAACCGAAAGACATCAGCATGGCCAAAGTGTATCGCATTCTGGAAGGGCCAATTGCTTTGTTGCCGTGTGCCAGTCATAATTTTTATGAGCCTTGTGACGATTGCACCGATGAAGCCACTTGTGCAGTTCGTAAATTAATGACGGAGGTGCGTGATAATACGCTTATGGTTTTGGAAAATAATAGTTTAGCAGATATTGCATTTTAAGTTTTAATTAGAAAAAATGTTTTGTAATTAAAGTAAATATATTATTTTTGCAAAATAACCTAGTAACCCGATAGGGTAATAGTTTTTATATTGAATTTTGTTGAATTGAAAGGAATGGATAAAGAATTAAAAGTGAATAATAATACCGAAAGCCCTGCTACAAGTTTTGTAGAACGATTATGGGTTCTTGTTCCTGCAATTTTATTGATAGGATTATTGGCAACGTTAGTGTACAACCACCATGATGAATTTTCAGTGGATGGCTTGATAGCTGGCTTTGATCAAGAGTTTTTAATTTTTTTCTGTATTGGCGTATTTGCACAATTAGTAGATGGAACGTTAGGAATGGGTTACGGAGCAACTTCAACTTCATTTTTATTAGCGTACGGAATTCCGCCTGCTATTAGTAGTACAGGTGTTCACGTTGCTGAAATGTTTACAACTGGAGCTTCGGCAATTTCACACCATCGTTTTGGAAATATCAACAAAAAACTAGTAAGACATTTGTTAATTCCAGGTGTTTTGGGTTCTATTACTGGAGCCTATTTGTTGTCGGATGTGATTGATGGAGAAGTGATAAAACCATTTATCGCTTTGTACATGATTGGGTTGGCAGTCATCATTATTAGGAAAGCATTAAAAAAGAATCTGGTAAAAAAGAAAACTAAAAAACTAGGTATTCTGGCAACTTTTGGAGGTTTTATGGATGCTGTAGGAGGCGGAGGATGGGGACCGATAGTGACTTCTACTTTATTAGGAAATGGAAGAAATCCAAGATATACAATTGGTTCGGTGAATGCAGCAGAGTTTGCAGTAGCTTTTTCAAGTGGAGTAACATTTATGCTTTTTGGAGGTATTCAAGGATGGCAAGTAATAATTGGATTGATTTTAGGAGGTGTAATGGCAGCTCCATTAGCCGCATTTTTAGTCAATAAAATTCCAAGAAAATCAATGATGATATTAGTGGGTGTTTTAATTATTCTTTTGAGTTTAAAAACATTATCAAAACTGCTGTAAAACGAAATAAGATTATGAGTAAAGAATTAGTAGCGGCATTAGTAGAGCGTACAAAAGTCCTTAGTTTGGAGGAAACGTTTGTTTATTTAGCTGCAGAATACAAAGATAAAGTTGTTTTTTCAACTTCTTTTGGTCAAGAAGATCAGGTGGTTACGGCAATGATTGCCAACAGTGATGCTGGGGTTAAAATTTTTACATTGGACACAGGTCGATTGTTTCAAGAGACCTACGATGTTTTTCATAAAACCCAAAAAAAATACAATCAACATATTAAAGTATTTTTTCCAGAGGCAGCAGCAGTAGAAAATTTATTGGAAACTAAAGGACCTAATAGTTTTTACGAATCGGTTGAGAATAGAAAAGAATGTTGCTCCATTCGTAAAGTAGTGCCTTTGCGCAAAGCTTTAAAAGGAAATACCGTCTGGATTACAGGATTAAGAGCAGAGCAATCCGAAAACAGAAATGATTTAGACTTATTTGAATACGATGCACATTTTGACATTATTAAATTCAATCCACTCTTAAAATGGACTTTGCAAGAAGTAGAAGATTATTTAGAAAAAAATAATGTACCACAAAATACATTGCACAAAAAAGGATTTGTAAGCATCGGTTGTGCGCCCTGTACAAGAGCCATCACTCCAGATGAAGACATCAGAGCTGGAAGATGGTGGTGGGAATCTAGCCATAAAGAATGTGGGTTGCATAGCCCCCTAGCCCCCAAAGGGGGAATTAACGAAGTGAAAAATTAATAATAACAAAATAAATACCCCAACAGTTCCCCCTTCGGGGGTTAGGGGGCCGATAGATATGAGTGCACAATTAAAAACAAACGCTTTAGAAAGCGAAGCGATATACATTTTCAGAGAGGTAATTTCTCAGTTTGACAAACCGGTATTGCTTTTTTCGGGTGGAAAAGATTCGATTACCTTAGTTCGCTTGGCGCAAAAAGCTTTTTTTCCAGCTAAAATTCCGTTCCCATTGTTGCACGTAGACACTGGGCATAATTTTCCTGAAACCATTGAGTTCAGAGACAAATTGGTAGCGGAACTAGGATTGGAGTTAATCGTGCGCAATGTACAAGACGCGATTGATCAAGGAAAAGTTGTCGAAGAAACCGGAAAATATTCCAGCAGAAACAGCTTGCAAACCACAACACTTTTAGATGCTATCGAAGAATTCAAATTTGATGCGTGTATTGGTGGAGCGCGTCGTGACGAGGAAAAAGCTAGAGCCAAAGAACGAATTTTTTCGGTGCGTGATGATTTTGGTCAATGGGACGAAAAAAATCAGCGTCCTGAATTATTCGATTTGTTGAACGGAAAAATAGAGAATGGTCAAAACGTACGTGTTTTTCCAATTTCCAACTGGACCGAGCTAGATGTGTGGAGTTACATCGAACAAGAGCAAATTGAAATTCCATCGATTTATTTTTCGCATAAGCGTAAAGTATTCTTACGTGATGGTATGATTTGGTCACATTCTCCATTTGTATACCAAGAAGAAAACGAAGAAATCGTGGAACGCATTGTTCGTTTTAGAACCGTAGGTGATATGAGTTGTACAGCAGCAGTTGATTCTTATGCAGCAACAATTTCTGAAGTGGTGGGCGAAATTAGATCTTCAACAATTTCAGAAAGAGGTGCTAGAATTGATGACAAACGTTCGGAAGCAGCGATGGAAAAAAGAAAACAACAAGGGTATTTTTAGAATACCAATTGAAAGATTTAAGGATTTAAAAATTAAAAGATTTAAGGTAAGGAGTTTTTAAAACTTGAAACTTTAAACCTGAAACAAAAATAGTAGAATGGAAGTTTTAAAAATAGCAACAGCAGGAAGTGTAGATGACGGTAAGAGTACCTTAATTGGGAGGTTATTGTATGATACGCAATCGTTGACAACAGATAAATTAGAAGCAATAGAAAAAAGCAGCAAGCAAAAAGGCTATGATTATTTAGATTTTTCGTTGGCTACAGACGGTTTAGTGGCCGAAAGAGAACAAGGGATTACCATTGATGTGGCGCATATTTATTTTTCGACAGCCAAGAAAAGTTATATCATTGCTGATACGCCTGGCCATGTAGAGTATACGCGAAACATGGTTACCGGAGCTTCAACTTCGCAAGTGTCAATCATTTTAATTGATGCTCGTAAAGGCGTAATTGAGCAAACCTACCGCCACTTTTTTATCAATAATTTATTGAGAGTAAAAGAGGTCATTGTGGCGATCAACAAAATGGATTTAGTAGATTATTCAGAAGAAGTTTTTAATAAAATCAAAACGGATTTTGAAGCCTTAAATGCTAAAAGTACGTTCAAAGAACAAAACGTGAGTTACATTCCGTTAAGTGCTTTGACAGGTGATAATGTAGTAGAATCATTAGGAGGAATGCCTTGGTACCAGGGACAGACGATCTTACAACATCTTGAAGAGTTAGAGCCAGCTGATGTTTACGAAAAAGGAAAAGCGCGTTTCCCCGTTCAAACCGTAATCCGACCAAAAACCGAAGAATACCACGATTTTAGAGGTTATGCTGGAAAACTGTATGGTAATAATATCAAAGTAGGTGATGCTGTAACGGTGCTGCCTTCTTTAACCGAATCAGTGGTGACAAATATTCATTTTTTTGACAAGCAATTTGAGGAAGCAGCTGTGGGTTCTTCAATCACAATTGAATTAGGAAATGATATCAATGTGACCAGAGGCGACATGATTGTAAAATCATCTGAATTGCCAAAAGTAGAAAAGGACATCAACACCACCGTATGCTGGATGGACAGTAAAAAGTTAGTTCCTGGTGCCAAATATTTTGTACAACACAATACCAACAGAGTTTTGGCTAAGATTGACAGTGTGAAAAATGTGATTGCAACTGATTTCTCAGGAACTACAGAAGCCTCTCAACTTGCCATCAATGAAATTGGCGAGGTGAACATCAAATTAAGCAAAGCCATTTATTTTGATGCTTACAACGATAATAAATCAAACGGGGCATTCATCTTAATAGATGCAACAACCAACACAACGGCAGGAGTGGGATTTATAAAATAGTCCTCACCTCTCCCTCTACTTCGGGACTCCCCGAAGTAGAGGGAGCTAGAACCATAATAATGTTGGTTTTGAGTTTTTGTAAAATATAAAGTAAAAAGTAAAAAAATAAATAAATACATACCAGACTTGGCTCCCCCTCCTTCGGAGGGGGCTGGGGGGAGGATAAACATAACTACAAATGGAAAGTTTTAGAACCGAAATTGAAGATCCGATTGTTCAAAAAGACATAATCGATTTAGAAAGAAAAATTGCTTTATTCCGTGACGGAAAAATTGATGACGAGCGTTTTCGTAGTCTGCGTTTAGCACGCGGCGTTTACGGGCAGCGTCAGGAAGGCGTACAAATGATTCGTATCAAATTGCCTTTTGGTAAAGTAACTAGCGAGCAACTCTTTCGAATTACAAAAGTTTCTGATGAGTATTCAACAGGACGTTTGCACATTACAACACGTCAGGATATCCAAATTCATTATGTGAGTTTAGATAGAACACCGCAACTTTGGGCCGAACTAGAAAAAAATGATGTTACCTTAAGAGAAGCTTGTGGAAACACAGTTCGAAATATTACCGCAAGCGAAACAGCAGGAATTGATCCAGAGGAACCTTTTGATGTTTCTCCGTATGCGCATGCCATGTTTCAGTTTTTCTTGAGAAATCCGGTTTGTCAGGAAATGGGACGTAAATTCAAAATGTCGTTTTCATCCTCTGATAAAGATACAGGTTTGAGTTATTTACACGATTTAGGATTTATTCCAAAAATTATAAACGGTGTAAAAGGTTTCAAAGTAATGTTAGGTGGAGGATTAGGTTCACAACCTAGTCATGCCGAATTGCTGACAGAGTTTATTCCGGCCAATCAAATCATTCCAACTACCGAAGGGATTTTAAGAATTTTTGACCGCTACGGTGAAAGAGCCAAACGTTTAAAAGCGCGTTTGAAATTTTTGTTGAAAGAAATAGGGAAAGACGAGTTTTTACGATTGGTAGACGAAGAGAAAAAAGCGTTGTCACTGCATACAGTCGAAATTGATACCACTGCTTTTGAGGGAGCTATTGCAGCGCCATTATTAGAAGTTCCAAAAGTCGAAATTGAAGATACTACAGCTTTCGAAGCTTGGAAAAAATCGAATGTAATTCCGCAAAAACAAGCTGGTTATGTAGCCATCGGAATCAAAGTACAATTAGGTGATTTTTATACCGATAAAGCTAGAGAACTGGCTCATTTGATCAAAAATTATGCAGCAAACGAATTGCGTTTTACGTTGCGTCAAGATATTTTAATTCGCCATGTAAAAGAGGAAAACCTTCCTTTCTTTTACCAAGAATTGGCCAAACTCGATTTTGTAAAGGTAGGCTATAACAGTATTTCTGATATAACAGCTTGTCCTGGAACCGACACCTGTAACTTAGGAATTGCGAGCAGCACTGGAATTGCAGTAGAGTTAGAACGCGTTTTAAATACTGAATATCCACAATACAGCAACAACCGCGAAATTACCATTAAAATTAGTGGTTGTATGAATGCTTGTGGGCAACATAATATGGCCGAAATCGGCTTTCAAGGCATGTCAATCAATGCTGGTAAATTAGTAGCGCCAGCGTTACAAGTTTTGTTAGGTGGAGGAAACTTAGGAAACGGAAACGGAAGATTCTCTGATAAAGTAATCAAAATCCCCAGCCGAAGAGGACCGGATGCTTTGCGATTGATTTTAAATGATTTCGAAGCTAATGCAAACGGACAATCGTTCTTGAATTATTATGACGCTCAAGGCGAAAAATATTTCTACGAATTTTTAAAACCATTAGCCGATCTAACCAATCTTACCGAAGCTGATTTTGTAGATTGGGGTAATGCTGATAATTACGTAAAAGCCGTAGGAGTTGGTGAATGCGCCGGAGTTGTGATTGATTTAGTGGCGACATTACTTCTAGAAGCAAAAGACAAATTAACGTATGCACAAGAAGCGTATGAAGAATCAAAATGGTCAGATGCCATTTACCATTCGTATGCTGGTTTTGTTAATGGTGCCAAAGCGTTATTGCTTGCCGAAAACCAAAAAACAAATCACCAAGCAGGAATCATCGATTTATTTGATACCGTTTTCGTAGAAACAAACAAAATTCAATTGCCAACAACCTTGAAACAGCTAGTGTTTCAAATCAGAGATAATGAACCTACTCCAGAATTTGCTCAAAAATACAGACAAGAAGCCATTGCTTTTTTTGAAACTATAGAAGCATTTAGAGCCAAAGATCTACAAGATGAAAAATAAAAGAGAACCTCAAGTAACACTGGTAGGCGCTGGTCCAGGTGATCCAGATTTACTTACTATCAAAGGAGCAAAGGCGCTGGCTGAGGCAAATGTGGTTTTGTATGATGCCCTAGCAAATGAAGAATTATTGTCCTATGCTCCTAAAAAAGCACTTAAAATATTTGTGGGAAAACGAAAAGGTTCACATGAATATACGCAAGAGGAAATCAATCAATTGATAGTAGACAATGCACTTACGTATGGAAATGTGGTTCGGTTAAAAGGTGGCGATCCATTTATTTTTGGTCGGGGTAGCGAAGAAATAGAGTTCGTAGAGAGTTTTGGAATCCCTACCTTTGTAGTTCCGGGTATTTCTTCATCGATTGCGGTTCCAGCTTCGCAAGGTATTTCGTTAACAAAAAGAGGCGTTTCAGAAAGTTTTTGGGTGATTACGGGAACCACTTCGGCAAGAAAATTGTCAACAGATGTTGCTTTAGCGGCACAATCTACAGCAACTGTTGTGATTTTGATGGGCATGAGTAAGTTAGATCAGATTGTAGCTTTGTTCCAAAAAGAGTCGAAAGGCGAGATGCCTGTTGCCATTATTCAAAACGGAACAACGGCAGCAGAGAAAGTAGGAATTGGCACTGTAAATACTATTCAATCAGTTGTTGCAGCTAAAAGTTTAAGTTCGCCAGCTATAATTGTTATCGGAGAAGTGGTAAGAGATGCGAAACGAAATGCTGCTTTTTACAAGGAATTAAAATCACAGCACAACCAGGTTTTGGCTTATGGAAAAGAATGAATTATATCCCATCTTTTTGAAATTACACAATCTTAACACTCTAATTGTGGGTGGTGGAAATGTGGGATTAGAAAAATTATCTTTTTTGTTAAAATCGAGTCCAAACGCTATTGTTGAGGTAGTCGCACCGCGATTTTTACCTGAATTAGAAACTTTGGCGGCAAGCCATGAATCAGTAAAACTCACGTACAAAAGGTTTAATCGCTGGATGCTCCGCAATCGCCACATGGTCATTGCTTGTACCGATGATTTGAAAGTGAACAAACGGATTTATGATTTGTCGCGAAAAAGATTTTTAATTTGCAACATTGCAGATACACCACCGCTCTGCGATTATTATTTAGGAGGAATTGTCACAAAAGGGCATGTAAAAATTGCGATTTCGACCAACGGAAAATCACCTACAACTGCCAAGCGATTGCGCGAGTTTTTTGAAGAAGTTATTCCAGAAGACATCAATGCAATGGTCGAAAATTTGAATGAATATCGCAAAACCTTGAAAGGAAATTTTGAAGAGAAAGTTCAAAAAATGAATGAAATAACAGCAACATTGAAAGGTCTTTAAAAATAGATTGATAATAGCTATACTTCAAAAAATACTAAAAACTAACTTGTACTAGTTCTTAATAATAGTTTTTCGTTTTTTTTGATAATGATAATAATGATATTTGCATTGAATTAATATTCAGGCATTTTTTTTGAAAAATAGTAAATAAAATAACACTTTCCTTGAATTACATTGTTGGAAATTTAAGGACTAATTAAAACAAAATGATTAAAACAGACATACTAATTATTGGAGCAGGACCTACAGGTTTATTTGCAGTATTTGAAGCAGGATTATTAAAATTAAAATGCCATATTCTAGATGCCTTGCCACAAGCAGGCGGACAGTTATCTGAGTTGTATCCTAAAAAACCTATTTATGATATTCCTGGTTTTCCAGAAGTATTGGCTGGCGATTTAGTAGATAATTTAATGGAACAAATTAAGCAGTTCGAACCGGGATTTACCTTGGGAGAACGTGCCGAAACAATAGAAAAACAAGAAGATGGTACGTTTATCGTAACTTCAAACAAAGGAAAAAAATTCCACGCTCCTGTCATTGCTATCGCTGGAGGATTAGGTAGTTTTGAACCAAGAAAACCATTGATCGAGGATATCGAATTTTATGAAGACAAAGGAATCAAGTATTTCATTAAAAATCCAGAAAAATTCAGAGATAAAAAAGTAGTAATCGCTGGAGGTGGCGATTCTGCTCTAGATTGGAGTATCTTTTTGTCAAATGTAGCTTCAGAAGTGACTTTGATTCACCGTCGCAACGAGTTTCGTGGTGCTTTAGATTCTGTAGAAAAAGTACAGGAATTGAAAAATTCTGGTAAAATAAAAATGATTACTCCGGGAGAAGTTGTGGGATTGAAAGGTGCAGAACATCTTGAAGCGGTTGTAGTCGAGGAAAACGGTGCACAACGAACCATCGAAACCGATTATTTTATTCCGCTTTTTGGTCTTACGCCAAAGTTAGGTCCTATTGGAGACTGGGGATTGGAAATCGAAAAAAATGCCATAAAAGTCAATAATTCATTGGATTACCAAACCAATATTCCGGGAATTTTCGCTATTGGTGACGTAAATACCTATCCGGGGAAACTGAAATTGATTCTTTGCGGATTCCACGAAGCCACTTTAATGTGTCAGGCAGCGTACCAAATCATTAATCCAGGCAAGCGTTATGTTTTGAAATATACTACTGTTTCTGGCGTAGATGGTTTTGATGGTACACGTAAAGAAGCTCCAAAAGCTGTAGTGAAAGCCATAGTCTAAAAAGGTGCTGAGATACAAAGGTTCTGAGTTGCGAAGGTTGGTTAAAATCTTTGCAATTCAGAACCTTTTTATTTAAACGTTTTGCAACAAACTCCGCTAGAAACTTTAAAAAAAAACTTGCAATTGTTAGCGCTTTGTCTTTTCTTTGTAGTGTTCCTATATTTATTGAAAGTTATCACGAAAGGCGGAGGGAAAGACCCAATGAAACCTTAGCAACCCTTTATCTTTAAAGAAGGTGCTACATTCTACTTTATGTTGAACTTGTTTCAATATCTAAGATAGATAACACAAGAATACTTCCACAGTATTTCTCAAACCTTTTCTTGACAACGTATCGATTTTTTTTAGAGCAGATTAATGGCGCTTTTCAGTCATAATCGTTCCTGCTGTACGCTATATCTTTTTATTCGCCGAAAAAAGGCGAATAAAAAGGATGCCGCTGCCATCAGGGCTAAAAAGAAAAATAGTGAACTTTTGGAAATACTAATCAAAAGTAAAAATCACCATTTCAAATTGTGATTTACAAGAAATAGAAAGTTATGTCAAGCATTCACGAAGCCATTACAAAAAACATACTTATCCTTGATGGAGCTATGGGAACCATGTTGCAACGGTACAATTTCTCCGAAGAAGATTTTAGAGGAGAACGTTTCAAAGATTTTCCGCATTCGCTAAAAGGAAACAACGATTTATTGTCGCTCACTCAACCACAAGCTATAAAAGACGTTCACGCCGCTTATTTTGACGCTGGAGCTGATATTGTTGAAACCAATACCTTCTCAGGAACCACCATCGGTATGGCTGATTACCATCTTGAAGAATATGTATATGAATTGAACTATGAGTCGGCAAAATTGGCCCGCGAAGTAGCTGATGAATTTACCACCAAAAATCCAGACAAACCTCGTTTTGTAGCGGGTTCCATTGGTCCTACGAACAGAACAGCAAGCATGTCACCAGATGTAAACGATCCAGGATACAGAGCCGTAACTTTTGATGATTTGCGCATTGCGTACAAGCAACAAGTAGAAGCGCTTATGGATGGTGGTTGCGATTTACTTTTGGTAGAAACTATTTTTGATACCTTAAATGCCAAAGCAGCACTTTTTGCCATTGAAGAAGTAAAAGAAGAACGCAATCGTGATATTCCAATTATGGTTTCAGGAACGATAACTGATGCTTCAGGAAGAACACTTTCGGGACAAACGGTAGAGGCTTTCTTAGTTTCGGTATCGCACATACCATTGTTGAGTGTAGGTTTCAATTGCGCACTTGGTGCCGATTTATTAAAACCGTATTTACAAACCTTGTCACAAAACACTTCGTTCAACGTATCTGCGCATCCTAATGCAGGATTGCCCAACGCTTTTGGAGAATACGATGAAACACCAGAACAGATGCAAGCTTTTATCAAAGAATATCTAGATGATAATTTAGTCAACATCATAGGTGGTTGTTGCGGAACAACACCTGCCCACATCAAGTTAATCGCTGAAATCGCAAAGGAGTATAAACCGAGAGTTTCTTCTGCGGTGATGTAGTTTTAAGATAATTTAGTTTATATAAAAATGGAGGAAAAGACTACTGATAAATTTAAGAATTTGAAATGGGTACTGATATTCACTCTCATCTTTTCAGTACTTTATATTTTGTTTGACAATTCAAGAACAACAAAGTTTAATAAGTACAAAGAAACATTTAAGGGCGAGGCAATTGGTTTAACAACGAATTTTAAAGAGGTCGGTAGACATAGGTTATTAATCTATTGCTTTTATGTGAACGGTAAGGTTATGTCAAAGAGAAAGACAATAGGTGGAAATGAAATTCTGAACAAGTTTTACAAAGTGAAATATGATTTAAATAATCCTAAAGGGAATTACATTTTTTTAGATCAAGAACTGAAGCCTGATTCCCTTACTCTTGTTAAAAATGGTTTTACTTGGACTAAATATTATGTATACGATGGAAATGTAACTAGCAAATATCTAGAAAAATCAAAATGGCAGTGATTTTACACAGGAGATTTTTTTTAACACATTTATTGCACACGTGAATCGATATAAAAGGAAATAGTTTTATTCAGCGATAAAACTCAATTTGAAGTTTATTTGTCATTCTGAGGAACGAAGAATCTTTGTTAATTGAGCAACTTGTTAAGATTCTTCGTTCCTCAGAATGACAAAAAAGAGGACGATGTTTAAAGATTTGCTGTATGAGATTGCTTCGTTCCTCGCAATGACATAGAAGATACAAAAACCAGCTGTTCAAAAGTGTTCTTTTAAAAAAGTACGTTCTTTAAAATACGGATGCTCTGCGAAGTCTCGAGACTTCGTAGCTATTCCAAAAATTAACAAAAGTGAGCAACTAATGTGGTTGCTTCGTTTCTCGTAATGACATACGAGAAGCTGAAATAAATAAGTCCAATAGGGACGACCCATTTTGTAGCAACGGATTTTAATCCGTTGAAAAAAGGAATTCATACCGTTGTTAATTATAAAACGGCATCGTTTGGTTGAAACAAAAAGGATCTTACAATGCACAAGACTCGCGTGAGGGATAGTAGCGGCATCCTTTTGTGCAGCGATAGCGGAACAAAAGATATAGCGTATAGCCCGTTCGCCGCGGCGAACCCGCCCAAATAATAAAAAAACAAGTTACTCCAACACGGTTTTTGAAACCCTGCAGGAACAAATACAATAGAAAATGGCAGTAGCAGAGAAAAGAAGAAACTTAATTTTATCAGGATTAGAGCCTTTAATAATTACACCCGAAAGTGTTTTTGTGAACGTAGGGGAACGAACCAATGTGACGGGTTCGCGAAAATTTCTTCGATTGATTAAGGAAGAGAAATACGATGAGGCGCTTGATATTGCACGGGAGCAAGTAGATGGTGGTGCCCAAATCATTGATATTAATATGGATGAGGGATTGCTCGATGGAGTGTATGCCATGACAAAATTCCTGAACTTAATAGCCGCAGAGCCCGATATTTCTCGTGTGCCTATTATGATTGATAGCTCAAAATGGGAAATTATTGAAGCAGGCTTGAAGGTGGTACAAGGGAAAAGTGTGGTAAATTCTATTTCGCTGAAAGAAGGTGAGGAAGCTTTTATTGCACATGCTAAATTGATAAAACGTTATGGTGCTGCTGTAATTATCATGGCTTTTGACGAGAAAGGTCAGGCAGATAATTACGAGCGTCGCATAGAAATATGTCAACGCTCGTATGACATTATGGTGCACAAAGTGGGTTTTCCTCCGCAGGATATTATTTTTGATTTGAATGTTTTTCCAGTAGCGACAGGAATGGAAGAACACCGATTGAATGCTTTGGATTTCTTTAGAGGGACTAAATGGGTACGCGAAAATTTACCGCACGCTCACATAAGTGGCGGCGTAAGTAATGTGTCGTTTTCGTTTAGAGGGAATGATACTGTTCGAGAAGCGATGCATTCGGTTTTCTTGTATCATGCGATCCAAAACGGAATGACGATGGGGATTGTAAACCCAGAAATGCTATCGATATATGATGAGATTCCGAAAGATTTATTAGAGCATGTTGAAGATGTGATTCTGGACAGGCGTGACGATGCCACAGAACGTTTACTCGATTTTGCCGAGAATGTTAAGGGCGATGTAAAAAATATTGAAAAAGCGATTTTAGAATGGCGATCAGGAACGGTGCAAGAACGAATTACACATTCGCTTGTAAAAGGGGTCGATCAATTTATTGAAGAAGATGTTGAGGAAGCCAGACAAGCAGCCGCAAAACCGATTGAAGTAATCGAAATCAACTTGATGACTGGTATGAATGTAGTGGGCGATTTATTTGGCTCGGGAAAAATGTTTTTGCCGCAAGTAGTAAAATCGGCACGTGTAATGAAAAAAGCGGTGGCGTATCTACTTCCTTACATAGAAGCCGCTAAGCAAGTTGGAGACAAGTCGGGGAACGGAAAAATCCTGATGGCTACTGTAAAAGGGGACGTTCACGACATTGGAAAAAATATTGTTTCGGTAGTTTTGGCGTGCAACAATTATGAGATTGTTGACCTTGGTGTCATGGTGCCTCCAGAGAAAATTATTGCAGCAGCTATAGAACACAACGTTGATATTATTGGTCTTAGCGGATTGATTACTCCATCGCTGGACGAAATGGTTTATCTGGCTAAGGAATTAGACAAATTGAACGTTCAGATTCCGATAATGATTGGAGGAGCAACAACCTCACGAGCACATACTGCTGTGAAAATTGCGCCACAATACAAGCAAACGGTAGTTCACGTAAACGATGCGTCTAGAGCGGTAACAGTGGCGGGTAATTTATTAGATCACAATCGAAAAATATATGCAAGCGATATTAGAGCCGAATATGATGCTTTTAGAGAAACCTTTTTAAACCGTTCTCGAGATAAAGACTATTTAACAATTGAACAAGCGCGTAAAAATAAATTACAACTGAATTGGGAAACCTATACTCCAAAAACTCCCAATTTTATAGGTACAAAAACTATCGAGGTGGATTTGGATGTTTTGGTTCCGTATATAGATTGGACACCCTTTTTTAGAACGTGGCAATTGTTTGGGAAATATCCGGCTATACTTACTGATGAAATTGTGGGCGAACAAGCAACATCTGTTTTTGCAGATGCACAACAAATGTTAGCTATTATTTTGAAAGAAAAGAAACTCTCTGCTAAAGGTATTTATGGCATTTTTCCAGCCAATCAAGTGAACGATGATGATGTTGAAATAAAAAATGGGGACGGGAAAGCACTAGAGAAATTTTTGACGTTACGTCAACAATCCCAAAAAACCAAAGGCGCTCCAAATATTGCCTTATCTGATTTTATTGCTCCAAAAGACAGCAAAATAGTAGATTATATGGGCTGTTTTTGTGTCACTACAGGTTTTGGTGTAGATGAATGGGCGGCTGAATTTGAAAGAGATTTAGACGATTACAATTCAATAATGGTGAAAGCATTGGCAGATCGTTTTGCAGAGGCCTTTGCCGAATATTTACACGAGCAAATTAGAAAGAATATTTGGGGGTATACTCCTGATGAAAACTTGAGTACAGAGGCGATGATTGATGAGGTTTACAAAGGAATTCGTCCTGCACCAGGCTATCCCGCGTGTCCCGACCATTTAGAAAAACCTACTATTTGGAAACTACTAAACGTAGCAGAAGAAATAGGAGTAACCTTGACAGAAAGTATGGCGATGTGGCCCGCTTCGTCCGTGTCAGGCTATTATTTTGCACATCCAGAAAGCAAGTATTTCGGACTGGGGAAAATAAAAGAAGATCAAGTAATAGATTACGCCAAACGCAGAAGTATTTCTACAGATAAAGCAATGAAGTGGTTGGGTCCAAATATAGCTGATTAGGAATTTTGTTTCAAGTTTAAGGTTTCAAGTTACTCGGGAGAACTTTAAACTTTAAACTTGGAACTTGAAACAAAAAATAAAATGAAAGTAACACAACACATAGAAGCAGCTAACGGAGAAACCTTATTCTCCTTTGAAATTATTCCGCCACAAAAAGGGAAAAGCATTCAGGAACTGTATGATAATATTGATCCCTTGATGGAGTTTAAACCGCCATTTATTGATGTAACGACCTCACGTGAGGAGTTTATTTATGTAGACAAAGGCAATGGTTTATTAGACAAAAAACTAACCAGAATGCGCCCTGGTACCTTGGGGATTTGTGCTTCAATAAAACATAAATACAACGTAGATACTGTTCCACATGTGCTTTGTGGGGGCTTCACGAAAGAGGAAACAGAATATTTATTAGTAGATTGTCATTATCTGGGTATCAATAATGTGATGGCGTTGCGCGGTGATGCTATGAAAGACGAACAATCTTTTGTTCCGAAAATGGGTGGAAATAGTCACGCAATAGATTTAGTGCAACAAATTAAATTATTGAATGAAGGCAAGTATTTGCATGAAGTTGTACACGTAGACAATAAAGCTGATTTCTGTATCGGAGTTGCGGGTTATCCTGAAAAACACTTGGAGTCTCCATCGCTACTTTCTGATTTGAAGAGACTTAAAGAAAAAGTTGACGGTGGCGCTGATTACGTGGTTACCCAAATGTTTTTTGATAATGCTAAATATTTTGATTTTGTTGCCAAAGCCAGAGAAATAGGTATTACAGTGCCTATTATTCCAGGTATCAAGCCATTGGCAGTGCACAGACATTTGCAAATTTTACCGCAAATTTTCAGGATCGATTTACCCGAAGATTTAATTGATGCCGTAGACAAATGCAAAACAAATGCTGATGTGAAACAAGTGGGGATCGAATGGGCTATTCAGCAATCACGCGAACTAAAGGCTGCTGGAGTTCCTGTTTTGCATTATTATTCGATGGGTAAGTCAGAAAATATTCGTCAAATTGCGAGTCAACTTTTTTAAAGTCATTGCGAGGAACGAAGCAATCCTACATTTTTGAAAGTTTCTAGTTCGCCTTGGTGAACTAGAAGCTTTTTTTATTGTCTTGTCATTCTGATGAAAGAGGAGCCACACTTGGTGAGATTCCTCCTTCGTCGGAATGACAAAGCCGAATTTTGTGTTTTAGCAGCGTTTGTTTTTTATTTGAAACATAACGGAACACTGCCAGCTATTTCGTAATCTCTCTAAACACCGCTTCTAAGTTTTTATTCTTCTGATTGAGTTGTAAGGTTTTCAAACCATTGTTTTGAGCAAAATCAAAAACTACAGAACGCATGTCTTTATCTGATTTAAAGGTCAGTTCCCACATCATATCGTGAATGTTTACATACGAAACAAGATTTTCAATTTTAGAAATCAATTGTTCCTCAACTTGAAAATCAAATTCTACTTCAATTACTTGTTCTTTATCTTCAGAAATTAAGTTATCTAGTTTTTTATCGGTAACAATTTTACCATTGTTGATGATAATTACACGATCACAAATGGCCTCAACCTCTTGCATGATATGTGTTGAAAGAAAAACAGTCTTTTCTTTCCCTACGTTTTTAATCACATTGCGAATTTCCATCAGCTGGTTCGGATCTAAACCAGTTGTAGGTTCGTCAAGAATCAATACATCAGGATTGTGCAGTAGCGCATTTGCTAAACCTACACGTTGGCGATATCCTTTAGATAATTGTGCGATTTTTTTATGACTTTCGGTACTTAAACCAGTGAGTTGAATTACTTCTTCAATTCGAGATTTGGCTACTTTATACACATCTGCGTTAAACGCTAAATATTCACGAACATACAAATCTAAATACAACGGATTGTGCTCCGGCAAATACCCAATAGCAAGTTGTACCGCTTTCTGGTTGGTGTTTACATTATGGCCGTTTACTAGAGCATCGCCTTCATCTGCATTGATATAAGTAGTCAATATTTTCATCAAAGTCGATTTTCCAGCGCCATTGGGACCTAAGAAACCAACGATTTCTCCTTTGTTAATGGAAAATGAAATGTTATCTAGTGCTTTTTGAGCACCATAGCTTTTGGATATGTTTCTTACCTCTATTGACATGATGAAATATTTGTTGCAAAAGTAAACAGAAAATCAATGAATTTGTTGTTACACGTCCTGCTAATTCCTAAATTATTTTTTGAATAAGAGTATCTATTCACTTGCAATACGGTATAAAAAGAGAAATGAGGTTACGAATCTAGCAATTAGATTTCTATATTTACGGTACGCTAAAAAAAGAGAAATATGAAAAACACGACTTCAAGTAGTTTCTTAAAAAATTACAACAGTATTATTTTGCTGCTCGGTGGGATTTTTGTAGGGAGTATTTTAGGTTTGGTTTTTGGAAAAGGAGTGGAGGTCATTAAGCCGCTAGGCGATATATTTTTAAATTTATTGTTCACCGCAATAATTCCTTTGGTGTTTTTCACCATCGCTTCTTCTATTGCCAGTTTAGAAAAGACTGAAAAGTTAGGAAAATTGTTTCTAATTGTAATCGGAGTTTTTTTATTTACGGTATTGGTTTCGGCCATCTTGATGCTTGTAGGCGTTTTGCTTTTTCCAATTCAACAAGATTTTATTCTTTCTCAGGTTCCTATTGAAATGGTCGAAACAGGAACCGCAGGCTCGCAGATAACACAATTGCTAACAGCTAGTGATTTTTTCGAACTTTTGTCTCGAAAAAACATGTTGGCACTTATTATATTTTCATTTTTAATAGGATTTGCGTGTTTGAACTCGGGTGAAAAAGGGAAGGATTTTAGTCGGTTTCTTCATTCTGGTAATGAAGTTATGAAGCAATTGCTTCACATTATTATGAAAACGGCGCCTGTTGGTTTGGGTGCTTATTTTGCCTATCAGGTAGGCATTTTTGGGCCACAGCTGTTTGGAGCATACGCAAAACCATTAGGATTGTATTATGCGGTTTGTGCTTTTTATTTTGTAGTGTTCTTTAGTTTGTATGCCTACATGGCGGGAGGAAAATTAGGGTTTAAAGTGTTTTGGAAAAACAACATAACGCCTTCCTTGACGGCACTGGGGACTTGCAGTAGTATTGCAACAATTCCCGCAAACCTTGAAGGTGCTGAAAAAATCAATATTCCAGCATACATCAGGAATGTGGTAATACCGCTAGGCGCGCCACTGCATAAAGACGGTTCGAGCATGTCGTCGATCGTCAAAATAGCGGTGATTTTTGCTCTATTTGGAAAAGACCTTACGGATCCCTATACTATATTGGTTGCTTTGGGAATCACAGTTATAGTATCAGTAGTAGAAGGCGGAATCCCAAATGGTGGGTATATAGGTGAGATTTTAGCCATTTCAGTCTACGGATTTCCTATGGAGCAAGCCTTGCCCGCCGCTATGATTATAGGAACATTAGTAGACCCAATGGCTACATTGCTTAACGCCAATGGGGATTTAGTTTCGGCTATGTTAGTAACCCGCATTGCAGAGGGAAAAAAATGGTTGTGGGAGAAAGTATCTGATTAACAAAGTCTATAAATTCAGTTTGTTTTTAAAACCCAACAGATAGTACTGTTTTTATTGGTGTTTTAAAGGCTATTTATTGAACATTATACAATTAATAACCAGTTTTTTAGGGAATCTCTTTTTTGTCGAACAAAATGAACTTTTTCTTTGGGTCAAGTGTAAATTTTGCATACATTCGCAATGTAAAAAATATAAAAAAGCAATAGCATGTTGAGTAACCAATTTTATTTTAGCAATTCTTATTATTTCTTCTGGAAGGTCGAAAGGGATTGTTGTATGGTTATTTAATTCAAAAATTAAATTGATACTATAAATATACAATCCCGATGCGAATCGGGATTTTTTTTTGCTTAAAACTGAATAATAATGAATACAATAATAGGAATACAAGGCGTAGCGGGTTCATTTCATCATCAAGTTACTCAAGAATATTTCAATCATGAATTTGTTCTAGACGAGTGTTTGTCTTTTGAGGAATTGATCGATAATTTAATGTCAGGTAAATCAGATCAAGCGGTTATGGCGATCGAAAATTCTATTGCGGGCCCTATTATTCCTAATTACGCATTAATTGATAAAAATAATTTACACATTATAGGTGAGCATTATTTGAGTATTCATCAAAATTTAATGGCGTTGAACGGTCAAAAAATTGAAGAAATTCTTGAAGTACATTCACATCCGATGGCATTATTACAATGTATGGATTTCTTAAAAAAATATCCACATATAAAGTTAGTTGAAGATAAAGATACCGCTGAAACAGCGCGAAGAATCCAAGAAAAGCAGTTGAAAGGAATAGCGGCAATTGCCAGTAAAACAGCTTCACTAATGTATAATTTGGAAATTATTGCGCCAGAGATCCAGACGATTAAAAACAACATGACGCGCTTTGTTATTATCAAAAAAGAAAATTCATTTGTTTCCAAAAGTGAAATTAACAGAGCATCGATAAAATTTGAACTGGATCACAAGCGCGGGAGTTTAGCAGCAGTTTTAAACGTGATGAGCGATTGTAAATTGAATTTAACTAAGATTCAATCGTTGCCAAAAATAGAAACGCCCTGGAAATATTCTTTTTTTGTTGATGTCACTTTTGAAAAATATGAAGATTACGCCAAGGCAAAGTCGTTATTGATGATTATGGCAGAATACTTTAAAGTCTTGGGTGAGTATAAGAATACAAAGTGAGGCCCTTGGCTTGCCAAGGTTAGAAACAAGTTAAAAATTTAAAGCAAACGGATAAAAAACAATAAGATGATTACCACAGCAAAGCGTCTCAATACCATTGAAGAATACTATTTCTCCTCAAAATTGAGAGAAGTAAGGCAACGGGCTGCCGAAGGCAAACCCATTATTAATATGGGAATTGGAAGTCCAGATTTACTGCCGTCGCAAGCGGTAATTGACGCTATTGTTGACGCTATGCAAGATGAAAACGCACATCAGTACCAGAGTTATCAGGGATTGCCAGAGTTGCGTGAGGGTATGGCTGATTTTTATGCCAAAAATTATGGTGTAGCACTCAACCCGGTAACCGAAATTTTGCCTTTGATGGGTTCTAAGGAAGGAATTATGCACATTTCGTTGGCTTTTTTGAATGAAGGTGATCATGTTTTGATTCCGAATCCGGGATATCCTACGTACACATCAGTGACTAATTTAGTTGGAGCGGTTCCAGTGTATTATGATTTGAAAGAAGGAAACCAGTGGGAGCCTGATTTTGAAGCTTTGGAGCAACTGGATTTAAGTAAGGTAAAAATCATGTGGATTGGGTATCCACACATGCCAACAGGAGCTCGAGGGAGTTTAGAATTGTTTGAAAAATTAGTGGCTTTTGCTGCAAAACATGAAATCTTATTGGTGAATGATAATCCGTATAGTTTTGTTTTGAATGACGATCCGATGAGTTTGTTACAGGTAGAAGGCGCTTCAGCCGTGGCTTTAGAACTGAATTCTTTGAGTAAAACGTTTAATATGGCGGGCTGGAGAGTAGGCATGGTGTTAGGAAACGCCAATGCTATTGATGCGGTTTTGAAAGTAAAAAGCAATATGGATAGCGGCATGTTTTACGGAATTCAGAAAGGAGCCATTGAAGCACTTAAAAGCGAAAAAGCTTGGTTTGATTCTATGAACGAAATCTATAAAAAACGACGAATCCTTACGGAACAGTTAGCCGAAAAATTAGGTTGTAAAGTGTACAAAGAAGGTGTTGGTTTATTTGTTTGGGCAAAGTTGCCCGATGGAGTTACATCGGCTGCCGATTTTATTGATACGATCTTGTACGAAAAATCAATTTTTATTACGCCGGGTACTATTTTTGGGAGTAATGGCGAAGGGTATATTCGGTTTGCTTTATGTATTAAAGAAGAAAAGATAAGAGAAGCAATCAGTCGATTTTAGTAAGGACTTGATTAATCTTTCACGTCGTAGAGTTGAAAAATAAAGATCGTTTTAAGAAAATAAATGTTCTCGAGAACGAAATTCCCTAGCCCTGATAGCAGTGGAAATCCTTTGCTGCCGGCGTTCGGCAGGAAAGATTGCAACGGATAGCAGGATAAGCTTCGGATAAAAAACAAAAAAATGAAAGTATTTGTAATAGGCATAGGATTGATAGGTGGTTCGATGGTGTTGGATATTAAAGATTTATATCCCCACGCTACGATTTATGGGATTGATACCAACGAAAAACATTTGGAACAGGCAATTGAGTTGGGTGTTATTGATGAGGTGGCAACATTTGCAGACTTACTGCATGCTGATTTTGTGATTGTTTCGGTTCCGGTAGATGTAGCGCTCACGGTTGTGCCCCAAGTTTTGGATTCAATAGAAGACCAAACGATTGTTTTTGAAGTTGGTTCTACAAAATTACCTATTTGTGAGGGAATTGCCAATCATCCCAAAAGGAGAAATTTTATAGCTACGCATCCTATTGCTGGAACGGAATTTTCGGGACCATCTGCAGCGATAAAAGGCTTGTTTCAAGGAAAAACAAACATTATTTGTGAGGTGGAGAAAACGACTTTTAAATTGCAAGAACGTGCCTTGGCGTTGTTTCAAGAAATGGGAATGCGCATTCGGTATATGGATCCAAAATCACATGATAAGCATATTGCGTACGTCTCGCATTTGTCTCACATCAGTGCTTTTATGTTAGGGAAAACAGTAATTGACAAGGAAAAACATGAGCAGGATATTTTTGATATGGCGGGTTCTGGTTTTGAAAGTACCGTGCGTCTTGCTAAAAGTTCGCCCGCGATGTGGACACCCATTTTTAAACAAAATAGAAAGCAAGTAGTAAAAACACTGAATGAATACATCTCGAATTTATCTAAATTTAAAGAGCTTTTAGAGAATGAGGATTACGAGGCGATCTACAATGAAATGGAAAGCGTGAATAAAATAAAAGAAATATTGAACGGGATGAATGTAAAGAAGTGATAGTGATAAGTGTTCAGTCAAAGTTAACAGAAAAAATAATTAAAAATAATTAACAACAATCATCCATTTGCAGCTCCCTCCCCTTTGGAGAGGGCTGGGGTGGTGAAAAATTTAGAAAAGATGGAAAATAAAAAAGAAATGAGAAACTGGTTGAATGAATTCAATTTGACTCATCCCTTAGTAATTGCAGGGCCTTGTAGTGCCGAAACAGAAGAGCAAGTATTGAAAATCGCACATGAGTTAAAAGATTCAGATGTAAGTATTTTTAGAGCAGGAATCTGGAAACCAAGAACGCGTCCAGGAGGATTTGAAGGCGTGGGCGAAATAGGTTTGAAGTGGTTGAAAAAAGCAAAAGAGCAAACCGGTTTGCTTATGGGAACTGAGGTAGCCAATGCTGCTCACGTAAAATTAGCGTTAGAGTATGATATTGATGTATTGTGGATAGGAGCAAGAACAACAGTAAATCCTTTTGCGGTTCAAGAAATTGCTGATGCATTAGCGGGAACAGATAAAATTGTTTTGGTAAAAAATCCTGTAAACCCAGATTTATCATTGTGGTTAGGTGGTGTAGAGCGTTTGTACAATGCTGGAATTGAGAAATTAGGAGTAATTCACAGAGGGTTTTCGACTTATGAAAAAACCAAATACCGTAATATTCCAGAATGGCAAATTGCTATTGAATTGCAAAACAAATTTCCAGATTTGCCTTTAATTATTGATCCATCGCATATTACTGGTGATCGAAAAATGATTCTTGAAGTTACGCAAGAAGCCCTAGATTTGAATTACGACGGAATGATTATTGAAACGCATATTGATCCAGACAATGCTTGGAGTGATGCGGCTCAGCAAGTAACACCTGATGCTTTGAAACAAATTTTTATTGATTTGAAAGTAAGAAAACTAAATGATGTGTCTGACGAGTATACACAGAAAATGAAAAAATTAAGAGCTAACATTGACGTTTTAGATGCTACTTTGCTAGAACTTTTAGGAAAACGAATGAAAGTAGCTGACGAAATAGGTGTAGTGAAGAAAGCGGCCAATGTTGCGGTATTGCAAAACACCCGATGGAACGAAATTTTAGGAAAAATGATTTTGGATGGGGAAACCAAAGGACTTTCAGAAGAGTTTGTTTTAAAATTATTCAAAGCCATTCACCAAGAAAGTATTAGCCATCAAGATAAGGTGTTGAATGCATAAATTGTAATGACTAATCCTAATTAATCGATAACGATTATTTAGGATTAGTCATCTCTTTGATTTAATAGAGTTGACGAGTTTCTGTTTGGAACAAGTTCAAAAAAACTGCAAACTTTATCCCGAAGTGTCGGGATAAACTTGAAACAAAATTTTACCTTTGCCTCATGACAGGACTCGTTTATAAATCTACAGGAAGTTGGTACACCGTAAAATCAGAGCAAGGAGATTTTATAGAATGCCGTATGAAAGGGAAATTCCGAATAAAAGGAATCAAAAGCACCAACCCCATTGCTGTAGGTGATGTTGTCGATTATGAATTGGAAGAATCCTCGGATACTGTTACAGGAACCATTCACAACATCCACGAAAGAAAAAATTATATTGTCCGTAAGTCGGTTAATTTATCCCATCAGATGCATATTATTGCATCTAATATTGATCGTGTTTTTTTATTGATAACAATAAATAATCCGCCTACTACATTTAATTTTATAGATCGTTTTCTTGTAACTGCCGAAGCATACGGAATTGAAACCATTTTAGTTTTTAACAAAATAGACACGTTTGACGAAGTTACCTTAGATGAGCAATTGTATATGCAACATGTGTATCAGGAAATTGGATACAAATGTTTGCGCGTTTCTTCAACCGAAATGAAAGGTATAGAGGAATTGAAAGCAATGATGATTGGCAAAGTGAGTATGTTTTCTGGACATTCAGGTGTTGGGAAATCTACTTTAGTCAATGCTATGGAACCTACTTTGCATCTAAAAACAAAGACAATATCAGAGGCAAGCAAGCAAGGGCAACACACTACGACTTTTGCAGAAATGTATGATCTATCCTTTGATGCTAGGATAATTGATACCCCTGGAATCAAAGGTTTTGGAATTGTAGATATGGAAAAGGAGGAAATTAGCGGTTACTTTCCAGAGTTCTTTAAATTAAAAGATCAGTGTAAATTCAATAATTGTTTGCATAAAGACGAACCGCATTGCGCTATCAAAGCCGCTTTGGAAAAAGATGAAATTGCTTGGTCTCGTTACAGAAGTTATCTTAAAATTCTAGAAGGAGATGATGAACATTATCGAACAGATATTCATAACGAGGATCGAATTATAAGCGATAAAACGAGGGAATAGTTTTGAAAAGTCATAAGTAACGAGGGATATAGATTTTTTTTACTTTCGACTTTATGACTTTTAACTTTATGACAAACAAATGAAAGTAGTAATTCAAAGAGTTTCTTCCTCCTCTGTAACCATAGATGCTAAAATCGTTGCCGAAATCCAAAAAGGGTTGTTGGTATTAGTTGGTATAGAAGATAGCGATACTCCAGAAGATATTTCTTGGTTGACGTCGAAAATTGTGAATCTCCGCATTTTTGGAGATGAAAATCAGGTGATGAATTTATCTGTAAAAGATATTGACGGCGATATTATAGTAGTTTCTCAATTTACCCTTCATGCCTTGACCAAGAAAGGAAATCGTCCTTCCTATATAAAAGCTTCCAAGCCAGAAATAGCTGTTCCTATGTATGAAGAATTCGTTGCTCAAATGCAAAAGGATTTAGGTAAAAAAGTACAAACCGGAGTTTTTGGTGCCGATATGAAAGTACAACTTTTGAACGATGGACCTGTGACCATAATTATGGATAGTAAAAATAGAGAATAAATATACTAGTTTATTGTACGATTTGTGCTATTTTTGAAAACCACGAATTAAGACTTCCGCAACAAAAATCCGTTCCGCTTTTATGCATAATTGATTGATTTTCAGCTAATAAGTTTTAAATTATTTGAAGAAGTCTATGAAAATTTGAGTGAGAAATTGCAGCCAATGGTTTATGAATTAGGATTTTTAAAAATATAAATAAATGAACGATGATTTAAAAAAGTTTGTTTTATACACTACACCAAGCGGAGAAATACGTGTCGATGTTTTGTTGCAAAATGAAACGGTATGGCTTTCACAAAAAGCAATGTCATTATTGTTTGATTGCAGTACAGATAATGTATCATTGCACTTAAAAAATATTTTTGAAAGTAATGAGTTAGAGGAAAATTCAGTTACCGAGGTTTTCTCGGCAACTGCATCTGATGGCAAAACGTATAAAGTAAAACATTATAGTTTAGACGCCATAATTTCAGTTGGCTACAGAGTAAATTCTTCCAAAGCTACACAATTTCGTATTTGGGCAACCCAAACTTTAAAGGAATATATTATAAAAGGTTTTGTTTTAGACGACAATCGTTTAAAACAAGGTCAGGCTATTTTTGGTAAAGATTACTTTAAAGAATTACTACAAAGAGTTCGTTCTATTCGAGCGAGCGAAAGGAGAATTTATCAGCAAGTAACGGATATTTTTGCGGAGTGTAGTATTGACTATGACAGCCATGCCGATATCACAAAAAATTTCTATGCCACAGTCCAAAATAAATTTCATTTTGCAATAACCGGCAGTACTGCTGCCGAAATAATAGCCAATACTGCCGACGCTACGAAGGAAAATATGGGATTATCGACTTGGAAAAATAGTCCAAACGGTAGGGTTTTGAAATCGGATGTGGTAGTTGCTAAAAACTATTTGCAAGAAAAAGAAATTAAACAATTAGAACGCACCGTAACGGGTTATTTTGATTACATAGAAGGTTTGATAGCGCGGGAGCATACTTTTACGATGAATCAATTGGCTGAAAGTGTAAATAAATTTCTAAACTTTAATGATTATAGAGTTTTAGATAGTAAAGGAAAAATTTCTAAAATAGAAGCTGATAAAAAAGCAATCGCTGCTTATGAAGTTTTTAATAAAACACAGAAAATAATTTCTGATTTTGATAAAGAAATAAAAAAAATAATAAAATGAACCTAAAAAACTCCCAACTCGACGTAGACACCTGGATCAAAGAACACGGCGTTCGTTACTTTAATGAACTCACTAATATGGCGCAACTTACCGAAGAAGTAGGTGAAGTAGCGCGTATCATTGCCCGCCGTTATGGCGAACAATCCGAAAAAGAAAGTGATAAAAATAAAGATTTAGGCGAGGAGCTTGCCGATGTCGTTTTTGTAGTATTGTGTTTAGCCAATCAAACGGGTGTCGATTTACAGGCGGCTTTCGATAAAAAAATGGATTTAAAATCCGTTAGAGATAAAGATCGTCACAAAAACAACGATAAACTCAAATAATTTGTCAACTATAAATTATGAATTCCAAATTCGGAGTGATAAATTGCGAACATGAATTATAGTAGTCCACATCTATGATTTATAACTCATACTTCATAACTCATAATTAGCTATATGAATTTAAAAATAAGTACGGATTCGCAACACACAATTGATACCGGATCATTAAATATTACTGGCTCAAAGAGTGAAACCAATCGGTTGTTATTGCTACAAGCGTTGTTTTCAAATATAACTTTAGAAAATACTTCCAACTCGGATGATAGCGAAGTAATGAGTAAGGCTTTATCAAATTCACAACTCACAATTGACAGCTCACAATTAATAGACATTCATCATGCGGGCACAGCAATGCGGTTTCTTACTGCTTATTTTGCCGTTAGCGAAGGGAGTGAAGTAATTTTGACGGGTTCTCAACGAATGCAAGAACGTCCTATCAAAGTATTGGTAGAGGCTCTAGAACAATTGGGAGCTAAAATTACGTATGAAAAGGAAGTCGGTTATCCGCCGATTCGGATAATTGGCCAAAAAATCACCAGATCCCAAGTAAGCATTCCTGCAAATGTGAGTAGCCAGTACATTTCTGCACTGTTGTTAGTAGCGCCAAAATTGCAAGACGGTATCGAAATTACTTTGGTTGGTGAAATCACCTCAGTCCCATATATCAAAATGACTTTGGCATTATTAAATGATTTGGACATCAAAACTAGTTTTGAAGGAAATGTTATTACCGTTTATCCAAAACAAGAAGTTGCCTCAACAGTGATGACTGTCGAATCCGATTGGAGCTCAGCCTCTTATTTTTTTAGTATTGTTGCTTTATCCAAAAACAGCACGATATCGTTAAGCAGTTACAAAGAAACCAGTTTGCAAGGCGATTCGGCTTTGGTTGAAATCTACAAACAAATGGGAGTTGATACGCATTTTCAAGGAAACAAAATGACTTTAGTAAAACAGTCTGATTTTAAACCAGAAAATTTAAATTTAGACTTAAATAATACGCCAGACATCGCGCAAACCATAGTGGTGACCTGCTTAGGACTAGGAATTGGTTGTCATCTTACGGGCCTTCATACCCTAAAAATCAAAGAAACTGATAGACTGGAAGCACTACGAATAGAACTAACAAAACTGGGAGCAACTATATCAGTTACCAATGATAGCTTGACGCTGGTGGCCTCAGACAAAATCAATTACAATATTAAAATCGCTACCTATAATGATCACAGAATGGCGATGGCATTTGCGCCATTAGCTTTAAAAGTGCCAATTGTTATTGAAAACGCCGAAGTAGTTTCAAAATCATATCCTGATTTTTGGGAAGATTTAAAAAGTTTAGGTTTCAAAATTTCGTAACACACCCTCAATTCATTGAAGAAAACATGTTTTCGTTCTCACTTTCCTTTAGATAGTCCCGAGGCTTCTAGAGGGGTGAGGAAAAATAAACAGCAAAACACTTGACAACGCCTATCTCACAATCGTATATTTGCACACGATTATAATTTGTTGAGGCTTAACTCGTAACTTATAATTCATAACTTATAAATTTTTAAGATGAAATTATCACACTTTCAATTCGATTTACCAAAAGAGCTTCTTGCCGAATATCCAGCTGAAAACAGAGACGAAGCACGTCTTATGGTTATTGATCGTAAGAAAGGAACAATAGAACATAAAATGTTTAAAGATGTTATCGATTATTTTGATGACGGAGATGTTTTAATTCTAAATAACACTAAGGTTTTTCCAGCGCGTTTGTATGGAAACAAAGAAAAAACAGGTGCTAGAATCGAAGTTTTTTTATTAAGAGAACTTAACTCAGAACAAAGACTTTGGGACGTTTTAGTAGATCCAGCACGTAAAATCAGGATAGGTAATAAACTATATTTTGGAGATGACGATTCGTTAGTCGCTGAGGTAATTGACAACACGACTTCTCGAGGAAGAACATTGCGTTTTCTTTACGACGGTTCTTATGAAGAATTCAGGAATAAATTAACAGAACTGGGCGAAACTCCAATTCCAAAATATATTTCTAGAGATGTAACTCCAGAAGATGCAGAGCGTTACCAAACTATTTATGCAAAGGAAGAAGGTTCTGTAGCAGCGCCAACTGCAGGATTACACTTTTCTAAACACCTATTGAAAAAGTTAGAAATCAAAGGAATTAAATTTGCTGAGGTTACACTTCACGTAGGTTTAGGAACGTTCAATCCAGTTGAAGTAGAGGATTTGTCTAAACATAAAATGGATTCCGAGGAGTTAAAAATCACGCAAGAGGCCTGCGATATTGTGAACAGTGCCAAAGCCAAAAAGAAACGTATTTGTACCGTAGGGACAACATCCATGCGTGCGGTGGAGAGTTCAGTTTCATCACAAAATACTTTAAATCCTTTTGATGGATGGACTAATAAATTCGTTTTTCCTCCACATGATTTCGCGATCCCAACGTGTATGATTACAAATTTTCACACACCTAAATCTACTTTATTGATGATGGTTTCTGCATTTTGCGGACATGATTTAATGAAAAAAGCCTACGCCGAAGCTATCGAAGAAAAATACCAATTTTACTCTTACGGAGATGCTATGTTAATCATTTAATCTGAATTCATTTTAGATTCTAAATAAAAAAATCTCGTCAGCAATGGCGAGATTTTTTTGTTATTTGCAAAATGATATTTAGGGTGTGTCCCGCAGAAAAAGCGGGTCGGGCTATTCGCTGTATCTGTATTTTCTTAAAGAAAGAAAATAAAGGATGCCGCTACTATCCCTCACACGAAGCTGTCATCTAACGAGATTTTTGTACACAAATATTATTTTGTAACAATAAAAAACCTGCTATGATTTCGCAATTATAACCAAATCTGAAATCAAGAATCGTTAATCAAAAATCTTCAATCTCTTTTATTCTCTAATGCAAGAATAAGAATCTATTTTGTTATTGATATTGAACGAACCACCATAGGAAAAGTCTTCAGAGGAGTTTTGACCCGTAATTTAAAAAACACCCATGTCTGATTTTTTTAAACTTCCTATATTGGCATCCGCATTTTCAGCAATACTTTTGGCTCTAGCACTGGCATCTTTGGTGGCTTCGGCAATCATTTGTATTTTTAATGTGGCTAGTTTGGTATAGTAGTATTCTGGTGGACTCGAGTAAAACTTTAAACCAGAGTTGATTAACTCACAGGATTGTCTCGATATTTATTCAATTTTATTTACTTCTGCAGATTAAATATTTACGTTTTGGGTGAGCGTAAAACCAGTAAAAATATGCTGTCTTGTCGTGTCGTTTTCGTTAAAAGTAGTTTCAAAATCCGTGTTAAAATTTACTGCCGAGAAAATAATAAGTTGTTTTTTAGTTCCTTATAAAAAGTAGTAACTATTTTTTTTACATTCAAATATTTACTTTTTTAAGTTTTACCAATCAATTAAAAGTCTTTTATCTATCGCTCCTTTTTTACTACTTTTACAAAACAAAATACAAATCATGACTTTCGAAAATACCATTGAATTTGCAAAAAAAATGGATTCACAAGATCCTTTACAAAAATACCAGCAAGAATTTCATTTCCCTGAGGTGAATGGAAAAAAAGTGATTTATTTTACAGGAAATTCTTTGGGTTTGCAACCCAAAAGAACAAAAGGGTATGTAGATGAAGTAATGAATGATTGGGCTAATCTCGCTGTTGAAGGTCATTTTTACAGTGAAAAACCATGGTGGGATTATCACGAACGTTTTGCCAAACCACTGAGTAAAATTGTGGGTGCTTTGCCAAGTGAAGTGACTGTAATGAATACATTGACGGTTAATCTTCATTTATTGATGGTTTCGTTTTACCAACCTACAAAAACTAGATATAAAATTATTTGCGAGGAGAAAGCATTTCCTTCAGATCAATACATGTTTCAGAGTCAAGTCGATTTTCATTCGCGAAGCGTTGGCTTTCATCCCGAGGATGCGCTTGTCGAAATTAAGCGTCGCGAAGGCGAACACAACATTCGATTAGAAGATGTTTTGGCAAAAATAAAAGAAGTTGGCAATGAGTTGGCTTTGGTATTAATTGGCGGTGTCAATTACTACACAGGACAAGTTTTTGATATGAAAACGATCACCGCTGCAGGTCATGAAGCGGGTGCTTATGTGGGTTGGGATTTAGCGCATGCTGCTGGTAATGTAAAGTTGAACTTGCACGATTGGAATATAGATTTTGCATCATGGTGCAGTTATAAGTATATGAATTCCGGACCCGGAAACGCGTCGGGATGTTTTATCCATGAAAAACACCATAATAATGCACAGTTACCCAGATTTGCAGGCTGGTGGGGACATAACAAAGAACGCCGTTTCAAGATGGAACAAACTTTTGATCCCGTTCATGGTGCCGATGGTTGGCAAATCAGTAATTTACCCATATTATCTCTTGCACCATATTTGGCCTCAGTCGAAATGTTTGATGAAATTGGAATGGATTCTTTGATTCAAAAAAGAAATGCTATAACCTCTTATTTAGAATTTATTTTGCACGAAATAGACAAAGAGGTCGAAAGTACTTTTGAAATCATTACTCCTTCAAATCAGGAAGAGAGAGCCTCGCAATTATCTGTATTGCTGCATGGCGAAGGTCGAAGTTTGTTTGAATACCTTATGAAAAATGGTGTGATCACAGATTGGCGTGAACCAAATGTAATTCGTTTAGCACCAGTTCCTCTATATTCCTCCTTTGAAGATATGTATCATTTTGGGCAAATATTAAAAGCGGGAATTCTTAATAAATAGGAGTTCAAATATTATAAAAAATTATTTCGATTTTATAACTAATATTTAGCCGTTTCATTGTTACTTTGTAAAAGTATTAATCACAAAATAAATAAATTATGAAAGCATTATATTTTATACTACTTGCTGCAGTTGTTGTTTCTTGTCAAAATCAAGGAAAAATGGAAATTGAAAAAGCTAAATTAGCAACTGTAGATTCGATGAAAGTTGAAATGGAAAAACAAAGAGTTATTGATTCCATGCAAGTAGAGATGGCGAAAATCGAAGAAGCTAAAATTGAAACTCAAAAAGAAGTTGTAGTGGTTAGACAACCAGCGACTACTACGACTACAACAACTACGCAAAGGAAAGGTATGAGCAGTACAGCTAAAGGTGCTTTAATTGGTGCAGGAGTTGGAGCAGCTACAGGTGCAATTATTAGCAAGAAAAAAGTTCAAGGAGCTATTATTGGTGGTGTTGCGGGTGCAGGTGTTGGCGCTGGAACAGGAGCTATAATTGATGGAAGTAAAAATAATTAATTTTATCTTTCTAATAAAAAACGGGTGCTTAACTTCATATTGAATTTAAGCACCCGTTTTGTATAGCGTTTAGTACGAATCCATATTGGCAATGATTTCATTTGCCTTGGTCTTAATCTTAAACAATTCTTCGGGATCCATTTTCTTTAATAAATTCAACATCATTCCCATTCGTTGATTGCCCTTGAAGTAGTCTTTTTTCTCGTCTAGAAAGTTCCAGTAAAGCGTATTAAAAGGGCATGCTTTATCACCAAATTTCTCTTTCACATTGTACTGGCACTTTGTACAATTATTACTCATTTTATTGATGTAACTTCCAGAGGAAACATATGGTTTTGTTGCAATAATTCCACCATCAGCATATTGAGACATCCCTCGTGTGTTAGGCATTTCTACCCATTCAATGGCATCGATATATACTCCTAGATACCATGCATCTACCTCGTCTGGATGAATTTGAGTAAGCAACGTAAAATTGCCAATGACCATAAGCCTTTGAATGTGATGCGCGTACGCTTCATCTAAACTCTGATTGATGGCATGGCTCATGCAATTCATTTTGGTTTTGCCCGTCCAGAAAAAATCAGGTAGTTTATTTTTATTTTCTAGCACATTCATTTGGGCATAATTGGGCATTTCCTTCCAGTATATTCCTCTAATGTATTCGCGCCATCCCAGTATTTGTCGCACAAATCCCTCAACTTGAGAGATAGTTATAGTAGTTTCATTAGCGTGATAAAATGCAATTACGGTTTCGATTACCTCTTTTGGTGAAAGCATTTTACTGTTCATCGCAAAGGAGAGACGGGAATGAAATAAGAATTTTTCATCAGTATGCATCGCATCTTCGTAATCGCCAAAATGTTTTAATAAATGATGACAGAAATAATCCAAAACTTGTAATGATTGCTCCCGAGAAGTGGGCCAACTAAATTTTTTCTCATCAATATTACCAAAAGTAAGGATACCAGCTTCTCTTATTTGGCTTACCACTTCAGTTACATCAGCGTTGAAGTTTTTTTCAGCGGGAACTGGAACCTCACCTTTGTATTTTTTTCGGTTGTCGTGATCAAAGTTCCATTGATTGCCTGTAGGACTAGAACCATCCATCAAGACATGGTGCTTTTTGCGCATATTTCGATAGAAATTTTCCATCAGCAATAACTTTTTACCTTCAAAAAATTGTGCGAGTTCATGTCTAGTAGTGTAAAAATGTTCAGAATCGAATGCCTCTGATGGAATTGTCAAACTTGCACCTATAGATTGCAGTTGTACATCAAGTCGGTATTCATCGGGAAGCAAATATTCAAATTTTTCAATGTTGTATTTTTCGATACAAGAGTTGATGATTTTTGCCAAATCGTTTGGATTCGAATTCGCATTGATTTGATAATAAACTGCTTGATGCCCTTTTGATTGCAAAGAAGTGTAAAAGTTACGCATCGAAAGGAAAAATGCAACCACTTTTTGAATGTGATGCTTAACATAGTCTGTTTCCTGACGCATTTCTGCAAGTACATAAACTGTATCATGATCGATTTGCTTAAACCAAGAATGTTCAGAATTTAATTGATCGCCAAGTATGAGCCGAAGTTTTTTCATAATTTATTTTTTGAAAAATGATGTGCTTGGAATCTCTTTTCGAGCATATTGATACCGATCAATTAGTTTGGGTAAGCAATACCCATCAAGACCATTTATAGCGACTACATTTCCTTTATCTAGTTGCAACCAGCCATCTTTATGCTCTAGTTCTTCTTCAAAAAATAAGTGTTCAATAGAGGCAATCACGTGAATGGTATCGTTTTCTTTTATATGGTATTCATTTAAATATTTGCAATACAATTGCACCGGACTTCCTTTTACAAACGGAACATCAATAGTTGCTTTATATTCCTCTTCTAAATTGGTTTTATCAAATTCAGAAGTGCCCAGTTCATAGTTGGCCGAGGTATGATGCGCATCAGATATCATAGCTGCTGTGATGTGGTTTATTGTAAAATATCCAGTTTCTTTAATGTTTTTATAGGTATCTCTGGGAACGGTAGTGGGGCGCATGATGAAACCAATCATGGCAGGATTACTACCTAAATGGGTAACGCTACTAAAAATAGCCACATTGGTCATCCCATCAAGGGATTTTGTACCCAAAAGACTAGCTGATTTATAACCAGTACAAGAGTTAATTAAATTTAATCTTTCGATTTTCTCCATTTGAGAAATAGTGTCTCTTGAAATATGTTTCATATATTATATTTTGGGACAAATATACTTTTTGTTTAATTAAATTTAAAATAAACTAAACAAAATAACAGTATTATTTCGAAAGTATTTGAGCCTTTAAATTAATTGTTCAAATAACTATCAAATCCTATATATTTGTTTTTCAATTTATCCAATGATGAAAATATTTAAAAAATCAGTTCTTATTTTACTCTTGATATTAGCTTTTGTAGTGGGGGCAGCCTTAGTTTATGGTTTTTATTTAAAACCAAAATATGAAGGTGAGTTGCAGTTAAAGAACATTCAAGAAGAAACCACCGTTTACTTTGATGAGTTTGGTGTGCCACATATTTATGCCACCAATTCCCAAGATGCTATGATGGCGCTGGGATATGTTCACGCACAAGATCGCTTGTGGCAAATGGAATTGATGCGCCGTATCGCGCCTGGAAGATTGTCTGAAATTTTTGGTTCAGTAGCGTTAAAGAATGATAAATTTTTTGCAGGATTGGGAATCGAAGAAGCCTCAACAAAGGCCATTGACGCATTGGATAAAAAAAGTCAAAGCTATCAACTAACAATGGCTTATCTAGAGGGAATCAATCAGTATCTGGATGATGGTAAAACGCCAATCGAGTTTAGTTTGGTTGGTATAAAAAAGGAGAAGTTCACTATTACGGATGTCTACAATATTTTTGGTTACATGTCTTTTAGCTTTGCGATGGCACAAAAATCAGACCCTTTACTTACTGATATTCGTAACAAGTATGGAATGGAGTATTTAAAAGATTTTGGAATTGATGGTTCGTTCAATACGACTCAAATTAAAAACGCTAAGGAAATACCACAAGAATATGCGGCGATATCAAAATCAGTGGCTACAATTTTAGATCAGTCACCAGTTTCTCCTTTCATAGGAAGCAACAGTTGGGTAATTGCTTCAGAAAAAACTAAAAACGGAAAAGTTATTTTTGCAAATGATCCACATATCGGTTTTTCGCAACCAGGCACTTGGTATGAAGCGCATATTGTAACACCAGAATTTGAATTGTATGGTAGTTATTTGGCTGGAACTCCTTACCCTTTGTTGGGTCATAATCGGGACTATGCTTATGGCTTAACGATGTTCGAAAATGATGATATCGATTTATATCAGGAAGAAAATAATCCCAAGGATGCCAAAGCGTATAAAACACCAAATGGGTTTAGCGCATACGAAATACGTGAAAAAACAATTAAGGTTAAGGATTCATCAGATGTGGTTTTAAATGTAAAAATCACACGCCACGGTCCTGTTGTCAATGACTTGATTGATGGTTTAAAGAATGATAAGCCGGTTGCATTATCTTGGATTTACACCCAGCAACCCATACAAATTCTAGATGCAGTTTATGAATTATCGCATGCAAAAAGCAAAACTGATTTTCAAAAAGGGGTAGCTTTAATCGCAGCTCCGGGATTGAATGTTATGTATGGGGATGCGAAGGGGAACGTGGCGTGGTGGGCTACGGGTAAGTTATACAAACATCAAGCAGGTGTCAATCCTAATTTTATTTTGGAAGGCGCTAGTGGTAAAGAGGATATAAAAGAATTTTTGGATTTCTCCAAAAATCCGTCTGCAGTAAATCCAAAATGGAATTATGTCTACTCCGCAAACAATCAACCAGAGCCAGTCGATGGGTTTTTCTATCCAGGATATTATCTCCCAGAAGACAGAGCCAAACGAATTACACAATTATTAGAACCAAAGTCAAATTGGGATAAAGCCGCTGTGGGTCAAATGATTTATGACAATACGTCTTCAGTCGCTCCAGAAGTAGTAAAACAATTAATTTCGAATCTTTCGCAACAAGCACTATCCAGCAATGAGAAGGAAGCCCTTGCTGTTTTAAAAAAATGGAATGGCTCTAATAACCTTACAGATGTAGCACCTACATTATATAACAAATGGATTTATACCTATCTCAAAAATACATTCGAAGATGAATTAGGACCAGAGCAATTCCAAATGCTCTTAAAGACACACATTATAAAACAAATAGTAGCGCGGCAAATTGTAAATGAAAAGTCACTCTGGTGGGATAATATCAGCACAAAAAATCTAAAGGAAACTCGAAGTCAAATTGTATTGCAGTCTTTCAAAGAGTCAGTAGCTGCTTTAGAAAAACAATTAGGAAGCACTGTTTCTAGTTGGACTTGGAACAAGGTTCATACTGTTGAGCATCAGCATCCATTGGGAAAAGTAGCCGCTTTGAGAGGTTTTTTTAATGTGGGGCCTTTTGAAGTTTCGGGATCAACAGAAGTAATCAATAATTTATTTTTTGATTTTACCGCAGATGGGAATTATATCGTAAAAGGCGGTCCGTCGACAAGACGCGTTATCGATTTTTCGGATATTGAAAACAGCTGGAGTATTTTGCCAACAGGACAATCGGGTAATCCGTTTAGTGCGCATTACAGCGACCAAGCAGCGCTTTATAATGCTGGGAAATTCAGGCGAATGTTACTAAATAAAGATGAGATTGTTAGAACTTCAACAAAATTGCTTTTTATTCCTAGTAAAAATTGATTGTTTATAAAGAGCTTAGAAATATAAATCAGTAATTTTGCGTAACTTTTGATATTAAAATAATGCAAACTCATAAAAAAATAGCAGTTGTAGGTTCTGGATTAGTAGGATCTTTATTGGCTATTTATCTTCGTAAAGCGGGACATACAGTACATATTTACGACAGAAGTCCCGATATTCGAAAAATACAATTTTCAGGTCGTTCGATCAACTTGGCCATGTCAAATAGAGGGTGGAAAGCTCTAGATGCAGTAGGAGTAGGAGATGAGATTCGGAAAATCGCTATTCCTATGGATAAAAGAGCAATTCACTTAGTTGATAAGCTTAATTTTCAAAATTACGGACAAGAGGGCGAGACCATTGACTCTATTTCTAGAGGAATTTTGAATAGGAAGATGATTCACTTGGCAGAAGCCGCAGGCGCTGAATTCTTTTTTGAGCATAAAATATGGGATGTGTCGCTGGATACTGCAACGCTTCATATTGGTGAAACTGAACGAGGAGCATGGGAAGATAAAAAGTACGATATGGTTTTTGGTGCAGACGGTGCTTTTTCCAGAATTCGTCACCGCATGCAACGCCAAAGCATGTTTGATTATTCCCAAGAATTCTTACCTATTGGTTATAAAGAATTAAATATTCCAGCTAATACAGATGGAACGCATAAATTAGATAAAAATTCTTTTCATATTTGGCCGCGTGGAGAATACATGCTGATTGCCTTGGCTAACTTAGATGGCAGTTTTACATGTACTTTATTTATGCCATTTATGGGAGAAAATTCATTTGATTCCCTGCAAACTAGAGCTTCAGTCGAAGCATTTTTTGAAAAAAACTTACCAGATACTATTGATGTAATTCCAAAACTAGCCGAAGACTTTTTCAAGAATCCTACCAGTACATTGGTTACAATGAAATGCTATCCGTGGACTTATGAAGACAAAGTGGCACTTATTGGAGATGCAAGTCACGCTATTGTTCCTTTTTATGGACAAGGAATGAATTCTGGTTTTGAAGATATTTCTATTCTGAACGAGATGATTGAAAAGTATGGTGACGATTGGAAAACGATTTTCTCTGAATACCAAAAATCTCGTAAGCCCAATGCAGATGCAATAGCCGAACTTTCTTATCGTAATTTTTTAGAGATGAGTTCGAAAACAGCCGATGAAAATTTTCTGTTACAAAAGAAAATTGAAAAATGGTTCTCCGATAAATATCCTGAAAAATGGATTCCATTATACAGCAGAGTGACTTTTAGTGATCGCCCCTATGCCGAAGCTCTGGCTATTGGGGATTATCAAAATGAAATTATGCAAGAGGTTTTAAAAATGGTAAATATTGAAAATCTTTGGAACTCAAAAGCAGTAGAAGATAAAATCATATCGTTACTACAATAAATAAATAGCAGTCGTTCTATTGTAATGCAATAAGGACGACTGCTATTTTTCTATAAATTAATCTTCTCGGTGTACTTTATTGAAGTCAAAAGCGGGCTTGCAAATAGCAATATATTCGCAGGGTTCATCAAAAGGATTCGAGTATTGCACGCGAGTGTTTCTTTCAATACGTATCGATTGGCCTGCTTCGAGTATTATAATTTCCCCTTCAATACTAAATTGTTTTTTACCTTTAATAATATAGGTGTACTCCTCAAATTCTGGCGTTTGGAAAGGTTCACTCCATTTTGGAGGTGCAATCATATGTGCAATGGATATTTCTTGATTGTTGGTGGCTGCAACACCATGATGTTCTTCTATTAATTTACTATCTGTTGTGGGAACTACGAAAGGAGCTGTTTGTATAAAGTATTTTTTCATTTTAATTTTTTGAGCAATTCAAATTGCTGATTCATTATTTTTTGAATATAAAGTAAACGGCCAATATCAAGAACACAAAGCCTATGGCATGATTCCATCTAAAGGTTTCGTTTTTAAAAAAAAGTGTAGAGCAAATTACAAAAACAAATAAGGCAATTATTTCTTGAATCACTTTTAATTCGAGCAAGGAGAAGGGACCTCCATTGCCTCGGAACCCAATTTTATTAGCTGGAACTTGAAAAAGACAGATAAAAAAAGCAACAGCCCAAGTTATCATGACGGTTGCGAATATTCCAATATTTTCTAATGATTTAAATTCCTTAAATTTCAAGTGGCCATACCAAGCTAAAAATATAAAGATATTCGTAATGATTAATAATCCTATTGAAACAATGCCTTTCATTGCATATGATTTAAAGTTATTTCTTCAAGATCTTGGCTAAAATACTAAAAGCACCTCTGATAAAACTGGCGCTGGTAACTATTTTCAGTGCCGATTTGCCTAGAGTAGTGGCGGTACTAGGTTCGTTTCTTTCTGATTTTGTTTCTTCCTCTTCTGTGGTTTGCTCATTTGCGGCATCAATTTTTTTAATCAAAATCTCATAAGCACTATCACGATCAATTAGTTCGCTGTATTTTTTAACGAGTTTCGATTTACTATTGATTTCTTGAATTTCACTTTCGGTCAAAATGTCCATACGGCTCATAGGAGCACGCATCATTGTCGCTGCAAGCGGAGTTGGAATTCCTTTCTCATTTAGAGCGGTAACAAGTGCTTCTCCTATCCCAAGGCTAGTTATGACTTCGTCAGTTTTATAAAATTCAGATATGGGATAATTATCAGCGGTTTGTTTAATCGCTTTTCGGTCATTAGCGGTAAAAGCTCTCAATGCGTGTTGGATTTTTAGTCCCAATTGTGCTAGTACTCCACTTGGAATATCCATCGGGTTTTGAGTGATAAAGTAGATTCCAATCCCTTTCGAACGTATTAATTTGACTATAGTTTCTATTTGCTCTAATAATGCGGTACTGGCTTCATTAAAAATCAAATGAGCTTCGTCAATAAAAATGACTAATTCGGGTTGATCTGCATCTCCTTTCTCGGGCATTTGTTGATAGATTTCAGCTAACAAGCTCAGCATAAATGTCGAAAACAATTTAGGTTTGTCTTGAATATCAGTCAGCCTCAAGATGTTAATATATCCCTTTCCATTCTCATCAAAGCGCATTAAATCATCAATTTCAAAAGATTTTTCACCAAAAAATAGTTCGGCACCTTGCTGTTCTAATTCGATGATTTTCCTTAAAATAGTTCCAGTTGTCGAGGTCGAAATTTTACCATAATTCTCCTCAATTTCTTCTTTTCCTTCCTCAGTGATGAAATTGATGACTTTTTTGATGTCTTTTAAATCCAATAAAGGCATCTTGTTATCATCGCAATATTTAAAGATTACAGCGATAACTCCTGCTTGTGTATCATTTAAATTTAAGATTCGGGAAAACAAAACGGGACCAAATTCAGAGACAGTTGCGCGAAGCCGAACACCATTTTGTTCGGATAAACTTAGTAATTCAACTGGAAAACTAGCGGTTTGATAGGGTATGTTTATTTTGGCATGGCGCTCCGTGATAAATGCTTTCTCTTCTCCCTCTTTTGCAATTCCGCTAAAATCACCTTTGATGTCCATCATCAATACCGGTATCCCAAAAGAAGATAATTGTTCAGAAAGTACTTGAATGGTTTTTGTCTTTCCTGTACCTGTCGCACCAGCGATTAATCCATGGCGGTTTAATGTTTTTAACGGTATTTTTACGGCTGCATTACCTAATGCTTCTCCATCTAATAGGGCTCCTCCAAGAATGATACTTTCTCCTTTAGAGCTATATCCTTCAGTGATTTGTTGTATGAAATCTTCTTTCCTGCTCATAATGCGTTTTTGTTATATAGACTGCAAGATATTATTTTTTTATAAAAGTACAATTTTAGTGTTTACCGCAGTTTTCTTGCTTTTTTATTGTTAATGTCATAAAATAATAGTTTTCTTGCTAATTAGACTAATTTCGAAATATTGTGTTAAACTTTATTAAAAATTTATTTTATGTTTGATTTTTTTAGTCATTTTTTACGAATATCTGTATAAATGTGGTGCGATTCATAATAAATGTGTTTTTGAAATAAATTTAATTATAATTAAATTAAAAAAAGTTTTTTTATTTAAACTAAAAATATAAATTTGCCTTACTACAAGTTTAATATAACTAAGATAATTTATTTAAAACTATTAAAATTAAAAAAAATGGCAAACGTTAAAAAAGAAAAAAGTGCAAACGGAGGAGGAATGATTTCTGGAATCATTATTGTAGCGTGTATTTTTGTTGGATGGTTAATTTGGAATTTCATAATGGGTAATGGCGCTAACTTTGAAGGTGGTGTTAATACAGGTCACCCACTGCCAGGAAGTTTGTTAGGAATGGTTTACAAAGGAGGTCCTATTGTACCAGTTTTGTTAGGATTATTGTTAATGGTTGTTGTGTTTTCATTTGAGCGTTATGCTGTAATTTCAAAAGCTGCTGGTACAGGAAATCTTGATCAATTTATGACAAGTGTACAAAGAGACATTAAAGCTGGAAATATTGAAGGAGCTATTGCTTCATGTGACAAGCAAAAAGGTTCTGTTGCAAACCCAATTAAATCTGCTTTATTGAAATACCAAGAAGTTAAAAAAGAAGGTTTAGATAGTGAAGCTGCTGCTGAAACAATCCACAAAGAAATCGAAGAAGTTACTTCATTAGAAATGCCAATGTTAGAGAAACACATGACTGTACTTTCTACAATGGTATCTTTAGGTACTCTTGCAGGATTATTAGGAACAGTAACGGGGATGATTAAAGCGTTTAGCGCATTATCTGCTGCAGGTACTCCAGATCAAGCTGCTCTTGCAAATGGTATTTCTGAGGCACTTATTAACACTGCAACAGGTATTTCTACATCTGCACTTGCAATCGTAGCGTACAACTTCTTTACTTCTAAAATTGATACTTTGACTTATTCTATTGATGAGGCTGGGAATACAATTGTAAATACATACAGACACTTCAGAAGTGCTCAAAAATAATTAATAATTTAATTTGCAGAAAAACAGAAATCTGTGAAACAGATTCTGTTTTTCTTGTAAATGTAAAAAAATATATTAATGGCTATAAAAATGAAGAAAAAAGCAGGGTCTACGGACATGACTGCTATGTGTGACGTCGCTTTTCTTTTGTTGTCTTTCTTTGTAATGACTGCAACAGCTAAGATACCGGAAGCATTGCCTGTAGATACACCGGCTTCAACAGTACAGTCTAAATTACCAGATGATAATTTAGCTACGATTACTGTAGGAAAAGGAAAAGTTTTTTACGATCTAAAAGGTAGAGAAGTAAGAAAGAAAGCTCTTGAGTTAATGGGGCAAAAGTATGGAATTGCTTTCACCGCAGAAGAATCTGAAACTTTTGGTTTAATGGAAGGTGTTGGAGTGCCAATATCAGGATTGAAACAATTAATTGCTATGAAAACGGCTGACAGAAGCAAGCCAGGTGTACAATCTGGTGTACCAAAGGATTCATTAGACAATCAATTAAAAGAGTGGATTTACAATTCTCGTATTGCTAATATTGATGTTAATGATAAAGAATTGCAAATTGCTATAAAAGGTGATGCAAAAGAAGAATATCCTGCAATTAAACGCGTTATGGATATTTTACAAGATCAAAAAATCAATAACTTCAATCTGGTTACTGGTTTAAGAGCTACTGAAAAATAACTAAAAAAATACACTAAAATGGCTGAATTAAATACCGGCGACGACGGAGGCAAAAAAGGTGGAAAAGTAAGAAGTAAAAAATCAAATTCAAAAGTAGATTTAACTGCTATGGTTGATTTGGCATTCTTATTGATTACCTTCTTTATGCTTACAACTACGCTGTCTAAACCGCAATCTATGCCTTTGGGTTTGCCTGATAAAGAAGATGATCCGACTGATAAACCGATTAAAGTAGATGAAAATCGAACCATGACGGTGATGTTAGGGGACAATGATAAAATGGTTTATTACATGGGTTTGCTAGCTACTCCTATTGCTGGTCCAACTGATATTTCTTATGGGAAAGAGGGAATTCGTAAAGAATTATTGAAAAGAAAAAAATCAGTAGTAGAATATACTCAGGATAAAGACAAAGGTTTAATTGTTATCATCAAACCAAGTAAAAAATCAAATTACCGAAATTTAGTTGATATACTAGATGAGATGGCTATTGTAGGTGTCCCTTCAAATGCAATTGTAAATGATTTTTCCCCTGAAGAACTAAAATTGTTAGAAGGTAAATAAAATTTTCGTATTTACTCTATAACCTAATAATTAAGAAAAATGAAATTAGATATATTCACAAACCAATGGCTTGATATTGTATTCGAAGGTCGTAATAAAGCTTATGGCGCTTACGAACTAAGAAAATCAAATAACAAAACTACTGTAAGAGCACTTATATTTGGTGCAATTGTTTTTGCTATAGCAGTTAGTATGCCTCTTATTTTAGGTTTATTGCCAAATTCTTCAGATGGTGATGACACTTTAGATACTAAAATCGTTAGTATCAAATTGCCTCCAAAGAAAGAAGAAATTAAAAAAGATATTCCACCACCACCACCACCGCCGCCAAAAGTTGATCAAGTAAAATTTGTGAAACCAGTAGTTGCTAAAGCAGAGGAGGTAACAGAAGAACCACCTAAAACGGTAGAAATTAAAGATAAAAAACTAGGTGCTGAAACAATTAAAGGTGATCCTGATGCTGTTTTATCTGTTGAGCCAGTTGGTACTGGAACTGCAGCAGTAGTTGAAGAAGTTGATAACCAAATTTACAACACTGCAGGTATCGAAGTTAAACCTGATTTTCCAGGAGGAATTGAGAAATTTTACAAATTCGTTGGTAACAACTATCAAACTCCAGAAGAAGAGGGGTTAAAAGGTAAAGTATATGTTACTTTTGTAGTAGAAAAAGATGGTTCATTAACAGATATCAAAGTAATAAGAGATATTGGTTACGGTACTGGAAAAGAAGCTATCCGTGTTTTGAAAAAATGTCCGAAATGGACACCTGGAGAGCAAAATGGTAAAAAAGTTAGAGTTCTGTATTCGCTTCCAATTACTATCCAATCTGCAGAATAATGTTAAATAACATACTTAATAATATTAAGAAGAAATCGCTTAAAGAGCGATTTCTTCTTGTTTTAGGAATTTTGTTTTTTTGTTTATACCTCGTTCTCGGTTTGTTCATTATCTTTATGAATAACTTTCCACTCGATATGCAGCCTGTTTATCGTGTTGCTTTTGGTGTTTTATTAATTGCGTACGCTTCTTTTAGATTCTTCCGAATTATTAATGATAATAATAACTAGATTATGAAAAAGTATTCTAAACTTCCAGTATTTATTTTGTTTGTAGTTGTACTATTTGTTTTTGCATGTAATCAAATATCAGACAAAAATGCCAAGGAAACCATTCTTAAAGGTGAAGTTACTGTTTTTGTTGATGAAACTTTAACTCCTATTATTGAAGATCAAGTGGATGTTTTTGAAAATGAATATGATGCTAAAGTTAAATTAATTTCTAAATCGGAAACTGAAACAGTAAATTCACTATTCAAAGAAAAAGCTGCTATTGCGATCTTATCTAGAAATTTAACGGCCGAAGAATTAAGTATTTTTAAACAAAGGAAAATTAATCCCAAAGTCACAGTATTTGCAACAGATGCAATAGCTTTTATCGCTAATAAAAACAATAAAGATACTTTGATTGCGTTGAAAGATGTAGTCAATTTTATACAAGGCAAATCAGTTCCATCTATCAAAGGATTAGTTTTTGATAATTTGAATTCAAGTACAGTTCGCTTTATGTCTGATTTAGCTAAAATTAAGGCTGTTCCAGATAAAGGTGTTTTTTCATTTAAATCTAATAACGAAGTTATTAAATACGTTTCTGAAAATGATGGTATGATTGGCGTTATAGGTGTAAATTGGTTGACACAACCGTTGCCTGACATGCAAAAATATGTTGATAATGTTACTTCTTTATCTGTTAAGGGATTTAAAGAGAATGGATATTATAAGCCATCACAAAATAATATAGCAGAGGGGAAATATCCTTTGGCACGTGATTTGCATATAGTCAATTGTCAAGGATATTCTGGTTTGGGAATGGGGTTTGCCTCATTTGTTGCTGGAGATGTTGGACAAAGAATAGTATTAAAATCTGGATTGTTACCGGTTCGTATTCCAACAAGGAAATTTACGATTGTAGGTAAAGACCAAAACGATAAAAAATAAATTAATTACAATTACAATGAACAAATTTAAATTCTTTAGTGTTGCATTGTTGGCCTCTGCTTTTGCAAGTCAAGCACAAGATATTAATCAAGCTAAAAAGGCTATCGATGCAGAGCAATTTGAAAGTGCTAAATCGATCTTGAAATCGATTATTAAAGCAAAACCTAGTAATGGCGCTGCTTTCTTTACTTTAGGGAATGTATACCTTACTCAAAGTATAGAAGATTCTGCTAAAATATATTTTCAAAATGGATTAAATGCATCTGAAGGTGCTAAGTTGAACCATATTGGTTTAGGTCAAATGGATCTTGATAAAAGTGATGTTACAGGAGCACAAGCAAAGTTTGCTTTGGCAACAAAGGACATCAAAAAGAAAGACGTTCAAGAGTATGTGTATATTGCTAGAGCGTATATGAATACTGTAAAGCTTGATTTTAAAAATGCTATTGCAGTTTTGACTCGTGCAGCTGTTAATAATTCGCAAGATGCACAGCTTCAACTTGCTTTAGGTGATGCATATTATGGTGATGGCAAACAAAATGAAGCCTATGTTGCTTATAGAAGTGCTTTTCAATTAGACAATTCATTACTAAGGGCTAAAATGCAATTGGGTGTATTGCTAAAAGGAGCAAAATCGTACGATGAAGCCTTGAAAGCGTATAATGAAGTAATCGCATTGAATCCTAATTATGGTCCTGTGTACAGAGAGTTAGCTGAGACTTACTATAAAATGGCGCGTAACAAGCCATCGCAAGCTGCAGCAAATTACAAAATTGCATTAGAAAACTATGATAAATATATGTCATTTACAGATTATTCTATTCAGTCTAGAATGCGTCGTGCTGACTTCTTAATTTTAATAGAAGATTATGCTGCACTAGAAGTAGAAGCTAACAAAATGATAGAATTGGATAAAGTTAATCCTAGGATCTATCGTTATTTAGGGTACTCTGCTTATAAAAACGGTAATGTCGATGTTGCAATAAAATCTTTGGAAAGTTTTATCAATACTCCAGGAAATAAAGCAATTGCTTTAGATTATTTATACTTGGGTTTAACAAAAATAAAAAAAGGGACTAGTGCTGACGGTACAAGTATCGATGCAGTAGCTTTAAATTCAGGATTGGTCGATATCAAGAAGGCAGTAGACATGGAACCTTTAGCAGTTCAAGATTTAAGTGAAGTTGGTAAAAAACTATTCAGCCAAAAACTATACAAAGAAGCTGCTTTGGTTTTTGAATTTGGTGCAAATGTACCTGATTCTAGAACGTATCTTGATGATAACGTGTACTATGGCTTGGCAAATTATTATGCTAATAGTGCTAAAGATGTGAAAGCTGATGCTGTAGCTTTACAAAAAGCAGATGCTGCATTTGAAAAAGTTTTAGTAGCATCGCCAACATATTATGAAGCATACTTGTATAGAGCGAGAACAAATCGTTTGCTTGAAAAAGATGATGTGATGACGAAGAATTATGAGGACTATGTAGCAAAAGTTACCACTTTAGGTGCTGATGAAGTTGCTAAGCCAGCTGTTAAAGCTAAGTTCATAGAATCGTATAACAATATGGCTGCCAGTTTTGCTAACACAGACAAGATTAAAGCTATTGAATATTTCAACAAAACATTAGCAATAGACCCAGCAAATAAGTATGCTGTAGATTCTATTAAGATTTTAAAATAATTTTTCAAAGGTTAAAATTAAACCGATAGTCTACATTTGACTGTCGGTTTTTTTGTTTGTATAGATTTGTTTTAGTTACTATTTTCAAATTAACTCATTTTCAAAATACCTATCTTTGCACTTCAAAATATAATAATGTTATCAAAAGAAATACAATTAGAAGTTAATAAAGGTGCTATGCTTCCGCTGATGGAAGAATTTTATACCATACAAGGCGAAGGATATCATACAGGAACGGCTGCATACTTTATTAGAATTGGTGGGTGTGACGTAGGTTGTCATTGGTGTGATGTAAAAGAAAGTTGGAACGCTGAATTACATCCTCCAACAGGCATAGAGTTAATTGTTTCTAACGCAAGTAAATATTCAGAAACAGTTGTTGTTACTGGTGGAGAGCCTTTAATGTGGGATATGACTTTGTTGACGCAAAAGTTAAAAGAGAATAATAGAAAAGTTCATATTGAAACTTCGGGTGCATATCCACTTACAGGAACTTGGGATTGGATTTGTTTGTCTCCAAAGAAAAATAAATTACCAACAAAAACCGTTTATGATAATGCGCATGAGTTGAAAGTTATCATTTACAATAAACATGATTTTATTTTTGCCGAAGAGCAAGCTGAAAAAGTAAATAGTAATGCTATTTTATTTTTGCAACCTGAATGGAGCAAAAAAGAAGAAATGACCCCTTTGATTGTAGATTATGTGATGAACAATCCAAAGTGGCGAGTTTCGTTGCAAACACATAAATATTTGAATATTCCTTAATACTTGAAAACCTTAAACAACAAATGGTGTTTGAGGTTTTGAATTAAATATAATTTGTGAATTAATTTATGGAAAACTTATTTCTTGTAATCCTATAGCCCTAGCCCAGATAGAAGCGGTATCCTTTTTTGTCTCATTTTTTTAAGGAGACAAAAAAGATATAGCGGATAGCTGGAAATAGCTCCTAATATTACCAGCCTTTTTGCTTTTTCAATTCGGTGATGTGTGCTAAGTGATGATTTCCATGCCAAGCATAAGTTCCTATTATTTCCTTGATTTTAAATGCTGCGTTATTCTCAGGATGTATAAATGTTTTTTCTAAATCTTCGTCAGATAAACTATTCATTAAATACGCCAAACGAAAGTGCAATCCTTCCAGAAAGGAAAGGGTAGGCTGAACGGGCATCGTTAAATTGTCATGTAATTCAGCCCAACGATCTTCATGATAGAATTTTATTGTTGGATTTTTCTCGGTCAGCGCCCATTTTATTCTAATGAAACAATTCATGTGACTATCGGCACAATGATGAATTACTTGACGGATTGTCCAACCATCTTGACGATATGGTTTTTCGAGTTGTTCTTCGGTTAAGTGATGTATTTCTTTTTTCAATCGTTCAGGGAAACTTGCGATTTCTGCTATTTTATTAGTTATATATTCTCCTGAATAGATTGCTGGTGCGATAAATCTCCCAATAGGATAACGTAAATGTTCTAATGTTGAGTTTTCCATTTTATAAATGTATTTTAAATCGAAAGCTTCGCTAAATAGTCATAATGTTCCCCTTCAAGAATTAACTCGCTTTTTAATCCATTGGCGAAAGCCGCATTTTGTAACGTGTTGTAATCTAAGTAAAGCCAAGGAAATTCGTCTTCTTTTTCATTTTTATAACGTATTGTAAAAGTCAATTCTCCATAGTAGCCATTACTTGGAATCCATTTACCTCCATCTTCATCGTTGTCGAACATATAAATGATATCTGAAGAATCGATTAAAATTTGTCCGTCTGGGTTTAGCAAACTTTTTAGTTTTTGTAAAAATGGAGTGGTTTCTTTTAATGTTCCAAAAATACCGGTTCCATTCATTAATAATATAATGGTATCAAATTTATTTTCAGGATTATCAGAGTCCATCTCAAGAATATTTTGAACGTGAGTATTTTTCAATCCTCTTTGGTTACAGGCTTCTATTGCATTTGGAGAAATATCAATGGAACAAACCTCAAGATTTCTTTCGTTTTGTAAATACAAACTATGGCTTCCTGCTCCACAACCTACATCGAGAATTTTCCCCTTTGCTAGTTGCAAGGCTTTTTGCTCCAGTTTTGGCATTTCATTATAAGTACGAAATAAATATTCAACACTCATTTCATCTTCTTCAGAAATAGAGGTTTCTGTGATTAAATCTTCCGGGGAATTATTAGTTTGAAAATCAAGTATGGCTTTGCCAAAAAGGTCTTTCATAGTCTTTGTAAGGAACGAAGCAATCGCGCCTAGTTATTTAGTTATTACTGCAGAAGTTGATTACTTTTGTGGTTCAAACTTCAAACTTTAAACTTGAAACACATACTAAACAATCTCCCTAAAGAAGCCAAAGATAAGCATATCGAAAATAAAAAGTATTTCGATAAGTTGAAAAAGAAGACGCCAAAGAATTTAGATTATGTGATGCAGGACTTGCATGATGCTGAATTTAAGAAAACAGACTGTCTTAAATGTGCCAATTGTTGTAAAACGACAGGGCCATTATTTACGGATGCGGATATTGAGCGTGTTTCAAAATATCTTAGACAAAAACCACAACAGTTTATTGAGCAATATCTTCAAATCGATGAAGACAGAGATTATGTGTTGCAAAGCGTCCCGTGTACTTTTCTGGATAATGAAAATGCGTGTATGATTTATGATGTTCGTCCAAAAGCATGCAGAGAATTTCCACATACGAATAGAAAAAAGTTTCAACAGATCACTGATTTAACATTGAAAAATGTAGCTATTTGTCCAGCTGCTTTTAATATTGTAGAAGAAATGAAGAAAAAACTGCCGCTTTAAAAAATATTTCATCTAAATAAACTAATCATGTTCGGTTGCGTCTCCCTCTCCTTTGGAGAGTCCCGTCCCGACGCTTCGGGATCGGGAGGGGTGAGGACTAGTATATCAAATATTTCTTTCTCATTTCCTTAAACGCTTCTAATCCTTTCTTCCAGCTTTCTCTGATTTTACTTTCCGAAATTCCTGCTTCTATTTGCTGTTGTAATTTTTTAGTTCCTGCAAGTTTGGTAAAAAAAGGATTGAAGAATTTTGATTTGTTATTTGTTGTCTGAAACGCTTTGATTAACCATTTCAATTCAAGCTGATTCAGCCTTGAATAGTTTGATAAATCTTCCCCATAACAAAGTACTCCATTATAAACAGGATTTTGTGCGCCCAAATTTGGTTTAGGAGTAAAACTAAAGTCACTTTTGGGTAAGTAAGGAGAGCCATAAATTTGAAATTGGTTTTCAGTTCCACGTCCCACACTTACATTGGTACCTTCAAAAAGGCATAAACTCGCGTAAAGATTCACAGCTTGATCATTCGGAAGATTTGGCGATGGCTTTACAGGTAAACTATAATTCATTTTTCTGTTGTAATTACTGCAGGGAATAACAGTCAGTTTGCATTGCAATTCATTCTTTAACCATTTCTCGCCATTAATCATTTGTGCATATTCGCCAACTGTCATTCCGTGAAGCAAAGGAATTGGATGCATACCTACAAAACTGCTACATTCTTTTTCAAGAATTGGTCCATCCACAGTACGTCCGTTCGGATTTGGTCGGTCAAGAATCAAAAGCGGAATATTATTTTCGGCACAAGCTTCCATTATATAATGTAACGAAGAAATGTACGTATAAAATCGTGCTCCCACATCTTGCAAATCAAAAACCATAATGTCAATACCTGCGAGTTGCTCTGGTTTTGGTTTTTTATTGTCGCCATAAAGCGAAATAATGGAAAGTCCAGTTTTAGAATCTTTTCCGTCAACGATATGTTCGCCCGCATCAGCAGTTCCTCGAAAACCGTGTTCTGGCGCAAATATTTTTTGGACAGCAATATTTTTTTCTAAAAGAAAGTCGACCAAATGTGTTTTATTAGAGAGAATTCCAGTCTGATTGGTTACAATCCCAATTTGCGTGTTGTTTAATAATGGCAAATAGTTGTTGTAATTATCTGCTCCAGTTTTTATTTCTGTTTTTGGTTTGTCACTAACTATTTCTAAATCTGATTTTGTATTTATCCTTGTGTCTGTTTTTATGGCAGAACAGGAAGTCGAAATGATTGTTAGCAATATAAAACTAAGCGATATTTTAAATAATGAGTTCATATATAGGTTCAAATAAAAGTAAGGCCAATTAGTGTAATTCGTGTTTTAGCTGTATTTTTGGCTTTAGCAACGCAAACTAGCGAAGCAAATCCAAATTAGAAAAGCAATCAAATTGAATTTAGAATACTTCATCGCAAAGCGGCTCATTACTACCAAAGATTATAAAAGTAGCATTTCTACGCCAATTATAAAAATTGCTATCTCAGCAATTGCCATTGGTATGATTATGATGATTGTTTCGGTAGCTACAGGAATCGGATTGCAACAAAAAATTCGAGAAAAAGTATCGGCTTTCAATGGACATATCATTATTTCGAATTACGATAATAATCAATCCGAAGTTACGCTGACGCCAATTTCTAAGAACCAAGATTTTTATCCCAAGTTTAAAACCGTACCAGGAGTAGAGCATATTCAAGCGATTGCTAGTAAAGCTGGAATCATAAGGACTGAAACCGCATTCGAAGGAATTATTTTTAAAGGAGTTGGTACTGATTATAAATGGGATAATATAAAGGAGTACTTAGTTAATGGACGTATTCCAAACATCAATGGGAAAATAAACGAAGAAGTAGTGATTTCTCAATTTATTGCTAACCGATTGAATTTAAAAGTAGGTGACGCTTTCAATACTTTTTTCATGAAGGAGAAAGGATATAATTTGCGTAATTTTAATATTGTTGGAATTTTTAATTCAGGTTTTCAAGAGTTTGATGCGACTTTTATCATAGGCGACATTCGTCACATGCAGCGAATCAACAAATGGACTCCAGATCAAATAGGTGCTTTTGAAGTTTTTGTAGATGACTTTAATGCAATAGAATCAACAGGTGAGCAAGTTTACGCACAAACCGCCTCCACACTAGACAGTAAAACTATAATCGAAAAATACAGTTATATATTCGAATGGCTTCAATTATTCGATTTCAATATTATTGTTATCTTAGCAGTCATGATTCTCGTAGCCACAATAAATATGGTTGTAGCATTACTAGTCCTCATTCTCGAGCGAACACAAATGATAGGAATTTTAAAGGCGTTAGGAGCTACTAATTGGTCGATTCGAAAAATATTTTTATACAATTCCCTTTACCTTATTTGCAGAGGATTATTTTGGGGAAATCTAATTGGTATTTCATTATTGTTAGTTCAGCAGCAATTTGGAATAATTCAACTTCCACCAGAGAACTACTATGTCAATCAAGCACCAGTGTATTTAAACTGGGGATACATCCTTTTGTTAAATGTACTAACGGTGTCTGTGTGTTTTTTGGCACTGTTAATTCCTTCCTATATAATAACAAAGATATCCCCTATAAGCGCGATACGATTCGATTAGAATATTTTTTTTGGCGTTCCTCCTTATATAGAAAGGCGATTATCGAAAAGGATAATCGCCTTTCTATATATAAGGAGTCGGGCTATACGCTACAAGTCCTCGTTAAGTTCCGTTGCACTTCACTTACCTGTGGGCTTTCTGCTTCTATCCCTAACGCGCGCCCAGAATAATTAGGACAAACAGTCCAATCCAGAGGATAAGAACTATCGCCAACCCAAAATCAGTTACCTTATATATAGAAAATGAAAAACCGATTAGTATGTAAGGAAAAGTATAAAACCATTTTATCGA